>JBLINN010000001.1:0-59639 GCA_047639325.1 Paracoccaceae bacterium
GTCGTCGTCATCGTCCTCATCATCCCCGCCAGCAGGCAAGTTGAACAGGCTTTCGGCGTTAAGGGCGGGCTTGTTTTTGTTTTTGTTTTTGTCTTCTTCGTCATCCGAGCGGCTGAGCGAGAAGGTCTCCAGACCTTCCATCGCCGTCGGAATCTTGGGCTCGGTGGCCATATCCAGAGATTGTTCGGTGCTGACCAGCTTGCGCCGCTCGTCATCGGTCATCACGTTGCCTTCGGCGGCTTTCTTGGCGGCGGCCTTTTGCACGATTGCGTCCAGCTCGGACTGTTTGCACAGGCCCAGCGCCACCGGGTCAATCGGCTGAATGTTCGAGATGTTCCAATGGGTTCGCTCGCGGATCGCCTGAATGGTCGGCTTGGTGGTGCCGACCAGCTTGGAAATCTGCGCATCACTTAGTTCCGGGTGGAACTTGACCAGCCACAGGATGGATGCCGGGCGGTCCTGACGTTTGGACAGCGGCGTATAGCGCGGGCCACGGCGTTTTTCCTCGCCCTGGGCGGCGGCGTTGAATTTCAGCTTTAGCTTGTGCATCGGGTTCGACTGCGCCGTGTCGATTTCTTCTTGCGTCAGCTGGTTGTTGGTGATCGGGTCAAACCCTTTGACACCCGTAGCGACGTCGCCATCGGCAATGCCCTGGACCTCTAGCTCGTGCATGCCAACAAAATCGGCGATCTGCTTGAAGCTAAGTGTGGTGTTGTCCACCAGCCAAACGGCCGTCGCCCTGGCCATGATAGGTATTCCCATGCGCTTCTCTCCTTACGCAAATCCTCCCCACGCAAATCTTTCCCGGGGCCTGGCTTTGCAGGCAACCCTGAGGCTCAGGGCGGGTTTCCGTTGTCGGGGAACTTCAGGACTGTATAGTCGCGCGCAAACAATAAGGAAAGAGGCGAATGCGCTGGCTGTTGATCTGGATATTGGCCGCAGTTCCTGCGTGGGGCGGCGGCAAGGCGGGCGAGTTTGACTATTACGTGCTGTCGCTTAGCTGGTCTGCAAACTGGTGCGCACGCGAAGGCGATGCGCGCGGGTCTGACCAGTGCGACGCGCGCCATGATCACGGCTGGACGCTGCATGGGCTGTGGCCGCAATACACCCGCGGCTGGCCGTCCTTTTGCCAGACTGCCAAGCGTCCACCCACCCGGGGGATGACCGCCGAGATGGCCGATATCATGGGCAACGCGGGGCTGGCTTGGCATCAGTGGAAAAAGCACGGCACCTGTTCCGGGTTGTCCGCAGAAGACTATTTCGCCCTGTCCCGGCGGGCCTATGACAGCCTGAACCGGCCCGAGGTGTTCCGCCGTCTGCAACGGACTGTGAAACTGCCCGCATCGGTGGTGGAAGAGGCGTTTTTAAAGGCCAATCCGGGCTGGGGTCGCAATATGCTGACGGTGACCTGCAAAGATGGCTATATCCAAGAGGCACGCCTGTGCCTGTCGCGCGACCTGACCCCGGTGCCCTGCGGGCCGGATACGGTTCGAGATTGTTCGCTGACCGACGCGCTATTCACCCCGATCCGGTAGGGTGTGCATTTTGCGCACCTTTACAGCGGCCAACGGCACGGTACCAGTCAGGGAAGGTGCGCAGAATGCACACCCTACGATCCGGACGCCGCCTGACATTTTCGGGCATATTCGATAGCCTTGCCAGACCCTTTCAGGTCAATCGCCATCACCTTGGCCCCGGCCTGGCCAAACACTGTCATCACCTGGCGTTTGGCGATCGCCTCGACAAAGGACCGGTCGTCAAAGAACACCCCTGCCCCCGGCACCTTGCCCAGATAGAACCCGATTGCTTTGGCGTCAAAGCTCTGCCCGTCCAGATCAAAGGTGATATCATAGGTCTTGCCCTTTTCGATCTGTCCCCAGGCCATGTTGAACACCACAAAATAGCCCCGGTTGTTTTCGGCGTCATAACCGATCCGCACCACCGACAGGTCTTCAAAGATGTTCTGGATCAGGCAGCCATTACCCATCTGCGGATCGACCATAACGTTCCAACCTGCGACAAATCCTTTGTCGATCAGGTCCTGGGCCCAGGCCACCATAGGCGCGACTGCCAACAGGGCGGCCAGCAGCGGTGCACTCAAATATTTCATGTCATGTCTCTCCTGTCACAAAATGGCGGTGGCTACCCCGCAGCCTGCCCTGATCGGGCTTGCGGTGCCATGCGTCAGATTTCACGCGCCCCCGTCACGTTTCCAGGCCAGATATCGCCCGGCCAACCCCGCGCGCGGGGTTAGCCCATTTCCTCCTGACAGGCGATCACCGCCTCTAGTCCGGTATAGGTGCCGCCCAAATCAATCGACATCACCTCGCCGTATTCGCTGTACAGCGTCATGTTGATTTTCTCCGCGATGGCAAACAGGAAATCCGTGCTGTCAAAATGGATGTCAGCCCCCGGAACGTCGTTCAGATAGATGCCTATCGCCTCGCCCTCAAACTCTTCGCCGTCCAGCACAAACTGAATATCATAGACGCCGCCTTCTTCGATATCACCCCAGGCGTCGTTAAAGGCGGTGATATATCCGTCGCCAGCCAGCCGGTCAAAGCCGATACGGACCACCGATCCATCCTGATAGGCCGCCTGAATCAGGCAGCCATCCCCAAGGCTGGGATCAATCATCACGTCCCAGCCTGCGGCGGTGCCCCATTGTTCCAGCTGTTGCGCCTGGGCAAGGCCCGCCGCACCGATCAGCCCCAAGGCTAAGATTAGTCCTGATACCGTTTTCATTAATCGCTCTCCGCTTGCAGGGGTGTTGAATATGAAAACCCTGACACCAGCACCAAACTGCCCTGCATTCCCAGAACAGTAGATCAGATTTTCAAGTGTTCCAAACGGAAACTGACCGCTGAAATACAGGTTTTCGCCTGCAGGTTCGGCTGGTTACCCCGTGCGCAGGCCTACGCCACCTTCAGAACAATCTTGCCAATATGCCCCGAACTTTCCATCCGCGCATGCGCCGCTGCCGCGTCAGTCAGGTCAAATTCGCTGTCCATCACCGGGGCCACCCGTCCGGACTCTAACAGTGGCCAGGCCAATTCGCGCAGGTCCTGCGCGATCCGTGCCTTGGCCAAATCGCTTTGCGGGCGCAGGGTGCTGCCGGTGATTGTCAGGCGCCGCACCATCAGCAGGGCAAAGTTCAGCTCTACCACTGGGCCTTGCAGAAACGCGATCTGCACCAGACGGCCATCATCGGCCAGCGCCTTGATATTGCGTGGGATATAACTGCCACCAACCATGTCCAGGATCAGGTTCGCCCCACCCTCGGCGCGCATCACCTCGACAAAATCCGCGTCGCGATAGTTGATCGCTTGTTCAGCCCCCAGATCAAGGCAGGCCTGGCATTTTTCGTCCGACCCGGCGGTGGTGAACACCCGCGCGCCAAAGGCATTGGCCAGTTGGATCGCCGTGGTGCCAATACCGCTGGACCCGCCATGCACCAAGAACCGCTCGCCCGCCTGCAACCCGCCACGAGTGAACACGTTGGACCAGACGGTAAAGAAGGTTTCCGGCAAGCAGGCGGCCTGTTTCATGTCCAAACCCGCAGGCACCGGCAGGCAATGCGCCGCAGGGGTCGCCACATAATCGGCATATCCGCCACCGGGCAACAGCGCACACACCTGATCGCCAATCGCCAGATCGCTGACGCCCGCGCCCAGCGCGACCACCTCGCCCGAGGCCTCTAGCCCCGGCAGGTCGCTGGCGCCCGGGGGCGGCGCATAGGCCCCTGCCCGCTGCAACGCATCCGGCCGGTTCACGCCCGCATAGGCCACCCGCAGTACGATCTGGCCATGCGCCGGTTCGGGGATCGGGCGGCTGGTCAGCTGTAAAACTTCGGGGCCGCCGGGTTTCGATATTTCCATGGCGCGCATTGTCTGGGTCATTCGAGGCTCCTGCCGTCTGAGTTGGGGGGTCATCCGCGCGGCGTGGTTGTGCCGGGCAGGTCCATATCTTTGGTCTTTTGCGGTGCGCGGATCTGATTCAGCAGCCAATTTGGCCCGGCCAGCAACGGTTTCAGCGCCGGGTTATCGCGCACTTGTGCCTTTAACTTTTCGAACTGCATCACGTTATCAATTCGCCGGTCCAGAAAATCCCATGTGGCCTGATGGCCGGGGCTGTCATCGCCCAGCCAGAACAGAACCGTCGACGAATAGACCGCCGACAGGGTGGCGCGCTTGGTGTACCAGTTCACGTCGTCCGAGGTATCGCCCAGCGCTTCCCAGATCAAACCACAAGTGTTCCAGATCGCCCGTGTGCCATCCCCGGCATATTGTGGCAAGGCAAACAGCGTCACCCCACGCCGCACCACCTCTTTGTCCTCCGCAACCTCAAGCCGAAAGCGCACGGCGGCGGCAATCCGGTCGCGAAACCGCATCTGCCCCAGATCGCTGGCGGCAATCCGGTCCAACATCAACCCATCGCCGCGCGCATGGAACGCCAGCGCCAGATCAACCGCGCCACGCGGACACAGGGCGTGGGCCAGGGTGCCGTCGATACCGATGTCGGATATCGCCGCCCGGAAACTGGCGTCGGTCCAGCCGTCAAAAGGCACATGCAACAGGGCTGCGTCCAGCAACCGGTCTTTGGCATCATCGCGGTTTTGGGTCATGTCGGGTTTCCTTGGAAATTTGGGCCCATACTGAACAAATTGGGGTCGTTTTGCCATAGGCCAATTTTCTGCAAATTCTTGCAACTCAGCTTAGAAAGGTGGTGAAAACCACATGCAGGTTAGTGTTCGCGACAACAATGTCGATCAGGTGCTTCGTGCCCTGAAGAAAAAGCTGCCGCGCGAAAGGATGATGTAAATCATCTTTGGGACTGCCGCGGGGCAACTCGCCAGACGAACGACCCCCGCGTGGAAACCCGGGGGGTTGTTTGCTTTATGGACCGATACATTCGGTCGTGAGAGACCACAAAATGCAACCAACCCGCCGGGAAAACCGCCGGGCTGCGCAACACGCTATAGTGAGGCGTGCAAATCCGGCACAAAGGTCTGGTCTTCCATCGGGGGGCGGACATAGCCGCTGACGGGCGGGCGCTCGTCCAGTTCGATTGGGGCCGGGGTCAAATCTTGGTAGGGGATTTGCGACAGCAAATGGCCGATACAGTTTAGACGCGCGTGTTTCTTGATGTCAGAATTTACCACTCACTACGGGGCCTGTTTGATGTCCGTATGGGCAAACATCATGTCCTTGGCGCACGAATACTCGGCCCATTTCTTGCTGCTTTCCAGATCCATATGGTGCCGCCTTTGCCCGCAGCCGCGACCATCAAAGATGATCGCCACCTTGTGGCCGGTCTGTTTGACCCATTCCTGCAGCTTGACCAGTTCGATCTGCATCCGGGCAACCTCTGTTTCGTAAACCTCGTTTGTGATCTTCTTCTGGTCTTTGTTCGCCATCATCTGCGTTCCTTGCCTGTCGGATTTCCCGACGCGCGCAGCCACACAATGCAGCACAGGCCCTGCGCCGCGCTAGGCGGGCAGGTCTGCGGCATCGGCGCACTGGGCTGGTTTTGCCTGTCAGCTGACGCCCAGAATCATGTCAGCCGCCTTTTCGGCGATCATGATCGTTGGTGCGTTGGTGTTGCCGCTGGTGATGGTTGGCATCACGCTGGCATCAACCACCCGCAGCCCGTCGATCCCGCGCAACCGCAATGACGGGTCCAGCGGGGCGGCATCGTCGGTGCCCATGCGCACGGTGCAGGTGGGGTGAAAGATCGTGGTGCCGATATCACCCGCCACCCGCATCAAATCTGCCTCGGCATCTGAATCGATGCCGGGCTTCATCTCGTCAGGCGCATAGCGCTGCATCGGGGACTGCGCCATGATGCTACGCGCCTGACGGATTGCCGCAACCGCCACCTGCCGATCGCCTTCGGTCGACAGGTAATTGGGCGCAATACACGGGGCGTCCTGCGGATTGGGCGACGATATCTCGACACTGCCCCGGCTTTCGGGGCGCAGGTTGCAGACGCTGGCGGTCAGCGCCGGGAAATCGTGCAATGGCTGGCCAAACGCCTCGAGCGACAGGGGTTGCACGTGGTATTCCAGATCCGGTGTCGCCAGGTCAGGGCGCGATTTGGAAAACGCGCCCAGCTGGCTGGGGGACATCGACATCGGGCCGCTGCGCGTCAGCGCGTATTCCAGCCCGATCTTGGCCTTACCCCACAGGCTGTTGGCCAGCGTGTTCAGGGTTTTGGCGCCGGTCAGACGCCAGGCACAACGCAATTGCAGGTGGTCCTGCAAATTAGCCCCGATACCCGGCACATTGCGCAGCACCGTGACGCCGTGCTTTTGCAATAATGCGCCCGGCCCAATACCCGACAGCTGCAATATCTGCGGGGTGCCAATCGCGCCCGCCGACAGGATCACCTCGGCCTTGGCACGGGCGGTGATGCGGGTGCCGCCCTTGTCGTATTCAACGCCAACGGCGCGCCCGTTTTCGATCAAAACCCGCCGCGTATGCGCCTGGGTTTCCACCTTTAGTCCCTGGCCGGTGGTGGTGCGGATAAACGCCTTGGCAGTATTCATCCGCCATCCCGACCGCTGATTAACCCGGAAATAGCCGACGCCTTCGTTGTCGCCGGTGTTGAAATCCGTGACCAGCGGCAGGCCCCATTCCTGCGCCGCCTGCGCCCAGTGATCCAGCACATCCCAATGCAGGCGCTGGTTTTCCACCCTCCATTCGCCCCCTGCGCCATGCAGGTCTGACGGGCCATCGACATAATCCTCGGATTTTATGAAATAGGGCAGCACATCGTCCCAACCCCAACCGGTCAGCCCGGCCTGCCGCCAGCCATCGTAATCCGCCGCCTGCCCGCGCAAATACAACATACCGTTGATCGAGCTGCACCCACCCAGCACCTTGCCACGCGGATAGACCAAGGACCGGCCATTCAGACCCGGTTCTTCGGCGGTGCGAAACATCCAGTCGGTGCGCGGATTGCCGATGCAGTAAAGATAGCCCATCGGGATATGCACCCAGTGGTAATTGTCCTTACCCCCCGCCTCGAGCAGCAGCACCTTGTGCCCGGCGTCTGTCAGCCGCTTGGCCAGCACGCAGCCCGCGCTGCCTGCGCCAACGATGATGTAATCCCAGTCCATTATGCCGCCGCCTTTTTGCGGGTCACACTAGCGCAAACTCCCGGCGGTGCAATCGCTGCCCAATGGCATTGGGTTTGGTCATACCTTTGGTCCGGGGGGCCGCCAGCAAGGCGCAAGCCTCAGCATAGGTCAGCACCAGGCGCGCGGCATAGGTTGCGCCGTTTGGTATCGCCTTATCTGTTTCAGGCAGGGCCAGATCAGCCACCATATCGCTGTACAACAGGCTTTCGCACAGCGCCCCATCGGCGGTTAAAACTTGGTGCGATGCCAGCAACAGATGCACATAGGTGATCGTCGGACAGGGGATCAGCTGGATGTCGCGCCCGTTGATCATCGCCTTGGCGGGCACAAAAACCTCGGGCGCGCCAAACATTATTTCAGCGCGGGCTGAGTGCACCAGAACCCGATGCTGTTGCGACAGGCGCAAAGGGGCGTTATTGCCAATGCTGCCTGTTTTAAACAGCACAGGCGCGCCGCTGCCGCGCCCCGGTTGATGGCACTGGCCGCTCCAGATCAAAGGCATCGGCCCTTGATCAAGGGTCCATACGTCATCACCGGCGCGCAGATCCCCGGCCATAGTGGTCCCGCCCGGCACCCTGATCCGGGTCTGCGCCGCGAAGCAGACAAATGTGTGCGCATAAGACCCGTTGGTGTCAGTGTTATAAAACCCCGGCTCGGCCCACGGATGGTAGTGATCCCAATACCACCCATTCAGTTCGAAATCCGGGGTCCACACCACTTGGGTCGCATCACCGTTCTGGTCGGTGCCTGAGAACACAATAATGCCACCACCGCCCGGGGCAGAATCGCTGCGCAAGACAACCGCGTCTTCCAACGTGGCACCGCCAGTGCCACCGAAACTGACATCATAGGTATCACCAACCTCAAAAAGGCGCGGGTCGGTATCGCCGGGATTTGCAGAGATCACCAGATCATGGCTGCTACTGGGGGCACCATCAAAGCGGGACGTGTTGTATCCACTGCCGACATTTGCACCGGTCGATGCGGCAAATTCATTATCCTCGGCATAAAATATCAGTGCATTGCGGCCTCCTTAAGCGCGCAACCTTGGTCCACGTCCGGCTAAGATCCCCTTAAGAGCCAGAAAACCAGACCGCAAAAATGCTGACGATTTTGTTGAAATCATACAGGCAAGGCTGTCGTCTTGAACACCGTGCGCAAGGCAAAACTGCTTTGCATTTGCGCCACGCCCGGCAGGCGCGCCAGATGCTGGCGGTGGATGCGGGCGAAATCTTCGGTGTTTTCGGCGACCACTTTCAGCAGATAATCGGCTGCTCCGGCCATCAAATGGCATTCCAGCACGTCCGGAATGCGCGATACCGCCTTTTCAAAGGCGTCCAGCACCTCATCCGCCTGGCCTTGCAGGGTGATCTCGACAAATACCGTGCTGGGCACGCCCATCTTGCGCGCGTCCAGCAGGGCGACATAATCGCGGATATAGCCGTCCGCCTCTAGCCGCTGTACCCGGCGATGGCAGGCCGATGCTGACAGGTTCACCTTGTCAGACAGGTCGGCATTCGACATCCGGCCCCGAATCTGTAGCGCGACGAGAATCCGTCGATCCGTTGCATCCAGCATCATTTGCGCACGACCTTTGCGTGTTGTGACAATTTCTTCGAAGACTATTCGAATAGATCACCCAATTGCGAGGGGAAACAGCAAGAAACGCCACGCACATATGCCTATATTTTGGGCAACTTGTGAACAGGGAGCACAACATGAAAATCGGATGCCCGAAAGAGATCAAACCGCAGGAATTTCGCGTCGGAATGACGCCAAACGCCGCGCATGAGGCGGTCAACCACGGCCACGAGGTTCTTATTGAAACTCAGGCCGGGGCAGGTTCCGGGTTTGACGATGCGGCCTATATCGCAGCCGGGGCCACCATTTTGGACACCGCTGCCGAGGTGTTCGACACCGCCGACATGATCGTCAAGGTCAAGGAACCGCAGCCCGGCGAGCGTAAGATGCTGCGCGAAGGTCAGTTGTTATTCACCTATCTGCATCTGGCCCCCGACCCCGACCAGACCCGCGATTTGCTGGCCAGCGGCTGTACCGCGATTGCCTATGAAACCGTCACAGATGCACAGGGCGGCCTGCCGTTGCTGGCGCCGATGTCCGAGGTGGCGGGCAAGTTGGCGCCGCAGGTTGGCGCGTGGACGCTGCAAAAGGCCAATGGCGGGCGCGGTGTGCTGATGGGCGGTGTGCCGGGTGTTGGCCCAGCGCAAGTTGTGGTGATTGGCGGCGGTGTCGTCGGCACCCATGCGGCGCGTGTCGCTGCCGGAATGGGCGCGCATGTCACCGTTCTGGACCGGTCATTGCCCCGGATGCGCTATCTGGACGATGTGTTTGGCGGGATGTTCCGCACCGGGTTCGCGTCTGCCGGATACACGGCAGAACTGGTGGCCGAGGCCGATCTGGTCGTAGGTGCCGTGCTGGTGCCCGGGGCCGCGGCGCCCAAGCTGGTGACCCGGGCGCAGCTGTCAACGATGAAGCCGGGGGCGGCGATTGTTGATGTGGCCATTGATCAGGGCGGGTGTTTTGAGACCTCGCATGCCACTACGCATCAGGATCCGATCTATGAGGTGGATGGGATTATGCATTACTGCGTCGCCAACATGCCGGGGGCCGTAGCGCGCACGGCGACCATCGCGCTGGGCAATGCGACCATGCCGTTCCTGCTGGCGCTGGCGGACAAAGGGTGGAAACAGGCCTGTCTGGATGACCCACATTTGCTGGCCGGGTTGAACGTGCATGCCGGAGAGCTGACCTATTACGCTGTGGGCAAGGCGCTGGGGATCGACGTTGTGTCGCCCAATGTTGTGGTCAAAACCTGACCTGAACGATCAGGCGAAAACGCCGGGCAGAACACTGCCCGGCGTGTATTGAAACAGCCCAAAGCAGACCGCCACCTCCGAAGAACGAACGCTTTGACCTCTTGGATGCTACGTTGGAAGCATGCCACCGTTTTCCAGCCACAATGCATCTTCGGTTGGCAGCAATTCCCCAAGCCGGGACCGATAGTCCGTCAAATCGCCGTCAGTCAACTTACCTTTCCATTTTTGACTGCTGGCACTGTCAAAAAAGGCTGCCGGGTCCTTGAAAGTCGCTGAACTCTGCGCGTTTTGTTCGGACTTGCTTTTGGCGTTGGCCTGCATTCTGTCGAACTGAAGGCTCGCGGCGATTTCTTTCAAAATCGTTTCGTCCAAGTCGCACCCAAGCAGTGCCGCCATATTTTTTGTATGGCCCAAGAGGTCCTGTCGCATGTCGGCATAGTGGAAGATGTGCACATTTGGCAGGCCGGCAAATGATTTGAACAACCGATAGTGATGGACGATTGAGTCCAATGTGATGCCATCTGCCATCTCTGCACCAGGGCTTGTTCCCAGAAAGAACGCCAGCGAGTCTGAGGGGGCTTGGGGAAATCGATCCTGCATCAAATCAACATTTAAATTGGAGACATGCCGACGCATCGAGAAATGAGCATCTAGCGGGTGTCTATAAACCGCTATGTAAGTGCAATCGGGATCGTAAGGTACGCCATCCAGCGGCGTGTGCGTCTTGATGCATCTTCTGTGGGACTGTGCTTGAAACATCTCTGCTATGGCCGACTGATCACGGAACCCCGGGTCAAGCCAGATCGACAGATCGTCCACCAGACTGTCCATACCGGGTTTGCCAAAGATCAATGACAGAACCAAAGCCTGGGTCCACGTCGTGCCACATTTCGGTGGCGTCGACACAATCACATCTTCTGAACGCAGCTCAAACCGGTCCCAAATCCGATTGTCCGTCACCCGGCTGATGTATGTCGCTGATTTGCTCGGCAGTTTCCCTGTGTCCATCAGATTCCCTTTCCTGTCTCGCTCATCCCCTCGACAGTAAGCCGTAGGGTGCGTGATTTCACGCCCATTTCTCCAAACCCACCCGCAATCACCCAAACGGGTGCGCGGCGGCGAGTGATCCCACGTAAATGGCCAGTCGCGGGCGGCGCGCAATACAGCATAAGCGTCTAAAACCGCATCAAAGACCTTGCTGAAACGTCGTCTGCAAGAATAGCATCAACAATTGCCCGCGCTATCTGCGTAAATTTTGTGACTTTTTGTAGGGAAAGACACGATGCAAAACCGCTGGTTCATACTTTTTGTGTTGTTTTTTGCCCGCACGACAATGGCCTTTCAGTTCCAATCAGTCGCGGCTTTGTCACCGCTGATTATCGAAAACCTTGCCGCGACGCTTGTTGATATCGGGCTGCTGATCGGGCTGTACCTTGGACCCGGTGTCATTGTGGCCACGCTTGGCGGCACCGTCGCGGGATGGTTTGGCGACAAACGCACCGTTTTTGCCAGCCTTGTTCTGATGGTGGCAGGAAGCGTGCTGGTCGCCTACGGGCACACGCTGTCATGGGTCATGACGGGGCGTGTCGTATCCGGCGTTGGCGGCGTTGTGGTCAATGTCGTGATGACCAAAATGGTGATCGACTGGTTCGCCGGTCGCAATGTTGCGACGGCTTTGTCGATCTTCATCAGCTCGTACCCGTTAGGGATTGCTTTGGCCTTGCTGGTTCTGCCCAGACTGGCCGAAGTGGGTGGATTGGACCTGGCATGGGGCGCCGTGTCCGTCGCAACAGCGCTGGCTATGATACTGTTTGGCATGGTCTACCGAACGCCTCCCGGGGCGGTCGCGGGCAGCGTCAAACTAAGCGCGTCCGCTCTGCCATGGCTGCCGCTGACGTCTGTGGCTGTGCTTTGGGGGCTATACAACGCCGCGTTCGCGATGATTTTTGGCTTTGGAACACTCATATTGGTCGGACGCGGGCTTAGCGTTACGGACGCCAGTTCAGCGACCAGTATTCACATGTTGACGGGGACTGTTGCCATTCCCCTGGGGGGATGGATCGCGGATCGGACCGGTCGGCGCTATACCGTGATCCTGGTCAGCCTGATTTCTGGCGTCGTTTTGTTTCCGGCACTTCTTTATTTGCCGGTTTCCTATGCTGGCGTGCTGCTTGGTTTGGGCGGATTGTTTGTCGGGCTGTCGCCTGGGCCAATTGTCAGCCTGCCGTCTTACATCCTGCCGCCGCAAGCCCGGGCCTTTGGCACGGGTGTCTTCTATTCAATGTACTATGCCTTGATGATGATCGCCCCGCCGATGGCCGGAGCGATTGCTGATCGCGTCAACGACGTCAGCGTGGCTTTCCTTTTGGGGTCCGGCATGATGGTTGCCGCAATCCTGGCGCTGGTGGCGTTTCACCGGACAGCAACTGCACCGCCGACGGGCAGCTGACGTCACAGGGGTGCATTGGTATCCAGAACTGTCTTTGACAGTGCGATGTCGCGGCTTATCCAAACAGGGACAGTCCAAGAGCTTTTCTTGGAGGTGGCAGAACCTATCAGACCGCACCGGTCCCCGCCCCGGGGCGGGGACCTGTTGTAGTGCCAGCGGCTCTGACTGGCACACACACGATTAGGGCGCCATTCCTGTGAAACAAGCCGTGACTTGCACCGCAATCAACCCTGTTTTTGAATCTCGACCGAATGCGGATAGGGGATGGAAATGCCCTTGGCGTCAAAGGCCTCTTTCACCGTCTTCAGCATGTCGAATTTCAGATCCCAGTAGTCATCCGCCGCGCACCACAACCGCACCCCGATATCGACCGAGCTGTCGCCCAGATTGGTCACGCGCGTCCAGGGTTCCGGATCGTCCAGCACCCGAGTATCCGCAGCCGCCAGATCAAGGATGATCTTCATCGCGTCGCCAGCATTATCGCCATAGTCGATCCCAAACAGGTAATCGACGCGGCGGGTTTTATGCGCTGAATAGTTGGTGATGACAGCGCCCCAAGCCTGACCGTTGGGGACGATGATCTGCACGTTATCCGGCGTCACCAGTTCGGTCACAAACAGGTTCAGGTCCTTCACCGTGCCTCTCGTGCCCGCGATATCCACATATTGCCCCAGCTTATAGGGCCGGAACAGCACCAGCATAAACCCGGCAGCCAGATCGCTTAGCGTGCCCTGCAATGCCAGCCCGATGGCCAGCGTCGCCGCACCCATCATCGCCACAAGGCTGGTGGCCTCGATCCCGAAGATGCCCATCACGGCAATCAGAACGATCAGCAAAATGATCCATTTGACAATGCTGGCCGCGAAATTCCCCAATGTAGGGTCGATTTCCGGGCGCGCGCTGACCCGGCGGCGGATAAAGCCAGCCAGCATCCCCGCCACGGTCCAGCCGACGATCAAAAGGACCAGGGCCTTTGCAGCATCCATCAGAAACGGGCCAAATCCACCCAATTGTTCAATCATGTCGAGCATCTGGCTCTCCTGTTGTTATCGTGTATTTTCCCTACCCGGACCCTTGCAGAAAAAGCCCTGTGGTCAGGATAGGTGGTTTTGGTTGGTTACAATAGAAAATACCAGCCTCCACGATCTGTGGAAGCCAGTTTAGTATCTAATCCTTAGCGGGACGGGTTACTTTTTCAAAGCGTCCCGGATTTCTGTCAGCATGTCCAACTCGGTCGGACCTGCGGGGGCCTCTTCGACGGGTGCTTCTTCTTTCTCGGCCTCGGCTTTGGCTTTGGCTTTGGCTTTGGCTTTGGCTTTGGCTTTGGCTTTGTTAACATAACGCACCAGCATGAACACAACCCACGCGATGATCAAAAAGTTGATCACGGCCATAATGAACGCCCCATAGGCAAACGCGGCGGCACCGGCCTCGCGCGCGGCCTCTAGCGAGGCAAAGATCGTGCCATCCCGCCGAGGATCAGGAATTTGTTAGTGAAATCAACGCCACCCATGAACAACCCGATGATTGGATTGATCAGATCAGCGACCATCGATTTCACAATCGCCGTAAAGGCAGCACCGATAATGATACCGACGGCCATATCCATCACATTGCCCTTGGCAATGAAATCTTTGAGTTCTTTTAGCATTTTTCGCTCCTTTCGCTCCTTTCGTTATTTTTTCTCTGGTTCCGCACTACACATAAGATGCAGCAAAAATACACATATCTTTCCTTGTTTCGAAGGCGAACTATCATAGCTTTAACGCACGCAACGTCAGGAGACCTTATGACCGATCTTTCCCAATTCCCGATCACTCGCAAATGGCCTGCCGCCAACCCGGATGTCGTGCAGCTGTATTCGTTCCCCACCCCAAACGGCGTGAAGGCGTCGATCATGCTGGAAGAAATCGGCCTGCCTTACGAGGCGCACAAAGTCACCCTGTCGGACGCTGATGTCAAAAGCCCGGAATTTCTGTCGTTGAACCCCAACAACAAGATCCCCGCCATCATCGACCCGCACGGACCGGATGGCGCCCCCATCGGCCTGTTCGAAAGCGGCGCGATCCTGATTTATCTAGCGGAAAAATCCGGCAAATTGATGGGGTCAAACCCGGTGGAAAAGGCCAAGATCATCCAATGGTTGATGTTCCAGATGGGCGGGCTGGGGCCGATGCTGGGCCAACTTGGATTTTTCTTCAAGTTCGCCGGGTCCGCCATCGAAGACCCACGCCCGCGCGACCGCTATATCAACGAATCCAAGCGCCTGCTGGCGGTTCTGGAAAAGCAGCTGGACGGGCAGGACTGGGTCGCCGGGGATTATTCCATCGCCGATATCGCCATCGCGCCGTGGCTGCGGGCAATTGATTTTTACGAAGCAGGTGCCGTGCTGGACTGGGATGGCCATCCCAATCTGGACGCCTATCTGGACCGGTTCCTGGAACGCCCAGCCGTGCAAAAAGGCCTGGTGACCCCGCCGCGCGACTAGATCGCGCGGCTTCACCCATATCAGACCCAAACCCGGCCTACACGGCCGGGTTTTTTATCCGCCCAACTTGGCGTGCACTCTTTTCAGGTCAATTTCACCCAACGGCATCTTGTTGCCGGGGTTTTCAAAGTCATAGTTGAACAGCTCAAAATCGTTCTTGTAGATTTCATAGACCAGATGCATCGACAGATCGTCAAAGTAATCCTCGATCGGATGGGCACGCTTTGGCCCATGGCCTTCGGATTCGTTGAACCGCGGGATTGTCTCCAGATCGATTGAATGCGGCGTGTCGATGGATTTCAGCACATCAGCCATGCCTTCGTTAAATGACTCTGTCCAGATGATCTTGTCATAGCTGCCGCCATTGGTGACAAAGGTCGACACATGGCCCGACATCGCCGACCAGTGAATATCCGGGTCCATCGGGCGGCGCCAACGGATGGTGTCGCGGGCAAACAGCAGGAACCGGCGGAACGACTGGATCTGGTCAAACTCTTCCTTGCCATCCTCGCCACCGACCTCGACCCCATAATTATAGATCAGCGTCGGCACCAGATTGCCGCGATAGCGTTTGCCATTGCGCTGGATGCCGCAAATCTTGTCGAAGAACGACGACAGGATGCGGGTATAGGGGTTTCGCACGCAAGTGAACGAGTATGACTTGTGCCCCTTTACGTTGCTGGTGATCGGTGCCTGACTTTCCTCAAGCGCCCATTTGTGCATGCCTGACTGCGCATCGTGGATGTCGCCGTCGAAAAATTCGCCGTGGTCGGAATAGAACATGATCTGACCAATGGTCGAACAGGCGCATTTCGGGACAACCCGATACACCATGCTTTCTGTTGTCGTCATCCAAGTGCCTGGAAACCCCATCTGCCTTGCCTCCTTGCCCTGCTTTTCCCCGAAATTGAGGTTGCAGGCCTCTTGTCGCCTAAAAAAGCAAATAAAGCTGGTTTATTCAATCGCTCTTCACCTTTATCAAGATAAACAATGAGCAAGTAAAAGGTGTATCGTTTCCAAAATGACAAAAATTGCGTATATCTTGCTGTGCCACAAGGATCCCGAGGCCGTTATCCAGCAGGCCGAGTTGCTGACAGCGGCTGGCGACTATATGGCGATTCACTTTGACGCCCGCGCCAAATCTGGCCATTTTCACAAAATTCATACCGCGCTGACCGACAACCCCAACGTGGTGTTCGCAACCAAACGGATCAAATGCGGCTGGGGGGAATGGTCTTTGGTGCAGGCCACCCTGTACGCGGTCGAGGCGGCGGCACATGCGTTTCCGCGCGCCACGCATTTCTACATGCTGTCGGGCGATTGCATGGCGATCAAGACGGCGGAGTACGCGCATCAGTTCCTAGATCAGAACGACGTCGATTTTGTCGAAAGCTTCGACTTTTTCGAAAGCGACTGGATCAAGACCGGGATGAAGGAAGACCGGCTGATCTATCGCCACTACTTTAACGAACGCAAACACAAGTCGTTGTTTTATGCGTCGGTCAATCTGCAACGCAAACTGGGCCTGACGCGCCAGTTGCCCGCCGATGTAGAGGTGCAGATTGGCAGCCAATGGTGGTGTCTGCGCCGCCGCACCATCGAGTGGATTCTGGATTTCACCCGGAAGCGCAAGGATGTGATGCGGTTTTTTCGCTCGACATGGATTCCGGACGAGACGTTTTTTCAGACGCTGGTGCGCCATCTGGTCCCCGAGACCGAGATTGAGACGCGCAACCTGACCTTCCTGATGTTTTCCGACTACGGCATGCCGATCTCTTTTTATAACGACCATTATGACCTGCTACTAAGCCAGGACTTCTTGTTTGCCCGCAAGATCAGCCCCGAGGCCAAAGAGCTGAAGGCGCGGTTGGGGCGGCTATATGCAGCGCAGGACGTGAATTTCGAGATCTCGAACGAAGGCCGCAGCCTGTTCAGGTTCCTGACCGGGCGCGGGCGCATCGGGCGGCGATTTTCGATGCGGTTCTGGGAAACCGAAAGCACGCTGGGGCGTGAACGCGAATTGATGATCGTGGTGTGTAAAAAGTGGCATGTGGCCAAGCGGTTGCTGGAACAGATCCGCAAGGTGACCAATATACCGGCCATCGAATACCTGTTCACCGAAGAAGACACGCCCCTGCCCGATCTGGGCGGCATTCAAAGCACGTTGGAAAAGCGCACCCGCCACCGGCGCGCCCTGATGCGGATGCTGTTTGAATATTACGAAACCGACCGGTTGATCGTCTGTATGGACCCGTCCAATCTGGACCTGATGAATGACTTTTTCTCGGACCGGTCAACCACCCGGATGCTAGAGGTCGAATGCCAGTTCTCAGAGGAATATCTGGGCGGTCACGCGCGCCGCGTCGGGCTGGCCGGGGACCGCACCAGCCAGGGCACGCTGGACCGGCTGTTGCCGACGATCCGCGACGACATGGTCTATGAATCCGACCGCATCCGCGATGCGGATTTTGAACGCTATTCCCGTATTCAGGAAACCGATGCCCCCGAGAACAACGCGGAAAAGCTGGCCGCGTTTCTGACAATCTCGCAGGACAAGGCCCTGCAGATTGCCCAGTCGGAACACCTGTTCGCGGACTAACCGCCCAAACAACTTTTGGATCACACCGGTGATCTGCCGCCAGGTCGTCGCACTTTATTTGCGCCAAGTATTGATCCAGCGCCGCACCCGACCGCCCTTTTCGGCCACCGCATCGCTGGCCGCATCCAGGCTTTCGCCCATTTCCAACATAGCCGGATCAATGGTGCGTTCCCGAAATTGTCGCCACATCGCGCGCAGGAACAAGTAGGCCGCGATCAGGAAAACAAAGAAGAAAATGTTGAACCACGGGATGATCCGGACATCCGGCCCTTCGACCGCGCGAATGCCAATCGCGTTGGGATAGATCGACAGATATTTGTTGCGCCAGCCATAATGCGTCAAGACCGCCCATTGTTCCGCCCCCGACACCGACACTTCTGCGACCGCCTCTGCCTGAAGGTCAGAACTGTCAAACTTGAAATAGGGCGGCCAGATCCAGCCGGTATCCTCGTTGCGATAGACCATGACCTTGGACGAGTCGCGCGGGACAAAACCAAACAGAAAGGTGCTTTTCTTCTCGGTATAGATCAACCGCAGATCGCGCGTGACCAGTTCGGCGCTGCCGCTATCGGCCTGCGCGTAAAACCAGCGGTTCAGCCAGGTGAAATCGGTGCGGATCACTTCGGTGGACGTGACCCTGACAATGTCATGCTGCGGCAGAACATAGTGGAAAAAACCGCCTACCAGCAGGCAAACCAGCGCGATGAAGGTATTCTTGATTTTACGCATTCCAGTGCCTCAATTATACGACGTCAGAAAGTGGATCACCGCAACCAGAACGGTTGGAATCACATAGACCAGCAAGATCAGTTTGGGACGGATACCGGCATTATATTGGGAAATGCCGGCCTCGACAAACGCGTCGCGCGCGGTCTCGTCGGGCGAATCCGGGTTGTCCTGATCCCACACCTTTTCCAGCTTTTCGCGGCGCACCGACCGGGAATAGATCGCGATCATAAAATACACTGCGGTCAGGCCGATGAAGCCAAAGAAAACCAGTCGTACTAATCCCACCTTTTACCTCCTTACCGCGCCCCAGGGGCCAACGCGCCGGATCATCTTGTCCGATACGGCTGGCTGCTGTGGCGTCGCGCCGGACATATCCGGTTCATGGCCAAACAGTGCGGCGCGCGCGCCTGCCTTGTCCACCTGATACTCGCGATCCAGAAATTCCACCACATAGGCTTGCTTGGCCTCGGGCCACGCGGCGTAAAGCCGGTAAAACAGCTCTTTGTGGCAGATGAACAACTGACGCACATCCAGCGGGGTCAGTTCGGCCAGCAACATGTTCACCAGTTCGCTGTCTTTGGTGTCAGACGCGCGCAGCGTATAGAAATACGCAGGATGGTCTGAACTGATGCGCGGCCAAGGGCCATCGCCGGTGGCCCAGCTAAGCAGGGCGCGCAGGCCATCATATTCCGCAGGCAGCATTTCGACATTCTGGCGCGCCAGTCGCCGCATGTCGGCGCGGCTAAGACCGGACAGGTCGAACCCCAGATTGGCCGCCGCATCGATGATGATGAAATCCATCTTTTGCTGCAGGATGGCCGCGGCGTCCAACCCCGGCGCCTTGACGATTGGTTCCACCAAGTCGTTGAATTCAAAGAACTTGGCGATGCGGTTGCGGTCTTTCAGGTCACACACGTATTTGATCGGCAGGTCGCGCGGTTCAACCTTTAGAACTGTGGCGATCAGCGCCGGGTGGTCGAGATCCAGGAACAGGTACAGACCGCCAAAATGCGCCGTCCAGAAATTGCGCTGCTCAAACTCGGTCTTTTTCAGCCGCACCGGATTGCGCGTCAGGTCACCGGATTTCCCGGCCACGGTGATCATCTCGGCGATCAGCACATCGTCAAACCAGGCGTCTTCCTGGGTCTTGAACTTGTCCACCAGCCCGCCAAGGGCCTCGGCGTTTTGCAATGTCCCGCCGGGCGTGTCGGCCTCGACCGTGATCCGGCGGATATCGAACAGCTTGCGCGGGTCGCTAACGTCAAACACCGAATTCACCAGCTCGCCAGCGACGGCATCGGTGGCGGTCAGGGCAAACAACTGCGACTCGTTTTCCTGGATGAACCGGCGCAGGATATCGCGACTGGTGGAAAACTGCACATGCAGCAACGGGCTGCGTTTTTGTTCGGTGCTCAGCAAGATGAACTGCCGATTCACGCCGCCATGGTTCAGGTATAGCTGATCATCCAACTCATCGCCGATTTCCGGGGAATAGCCAGAAATGTCGATGTGAAAATCCGTCAGCTGCGTCTGTTTGCCGGTCAGATGCTTTAGCGCCCGGTTATAGCGATCCACCAAAGCGGGCGAATCGACATGGATCAGGTTGCCAAACATCAGGCCGCGACGGATCAATTTCTCCACGGGGTCGCCTTTGAATTATGGGGTCGCGTGTCAGCGGTATGCAAAGGCACTGTTGGGAACCCATTTGATTTTGCTGCCCTGTGGCCCCCAGCGCATATGCAGGCACGCGGTTTGCAGACGTTGGAAATACAGCGCCTCCAGCTTGTACCACCCGGCGACAGGCACCTGCACTTGGGTCGCGACAGTGGTGTCACAGGTCTGGCGACCATCGTAATACCCAACCCGCTGCCCGCCGATTTTGGCGTTCAACCCGTCATTTGTCAGAAAATCAATGTTATAGATGCCCGGGGCATCAAACCGGATATAGCCCTGGATGCTGGCCGCCACGTTCTCGGCCCGCTTGGAGGTCAGAGTCCGTTCGCCCGGGTTGGTGTCGCGATAATCAAGCCCCTTCAACGGCTGGCCTCTTTCAGCGCGCTGGTTCAGCGCCGCCGCTGCATCCGCCAATGTCTTGATATGCTGACCATCCGACGCATAGCCATAGCTGACCGACAGACCCGGTTTCAGCCCGGTGGGCTGTGGGTTGGCTGGCGTCAGTTTCAGCGGCGCGGCAAACGTTGACGTCGCGAAAGCCAGTCCAAGGGCGGCAATGACCCCGATCAGTTTGATTTTCATAACATTCCCTCGTTTTCGAAACCCATGCCGGACACAGCCAGCGCTCAATCACTTATACTATCGGAACTTAAGACCCAATTGTCCTGACGACAAGACCAGGCGGGCGGGCATCCGCATCCAAAACCGCGCCGACAGCCTCCGTTTCCGCGCGGAGGCCGCCCGCGCCAAAGCCCGGCTAAAAGGATGAATGTGTAAACAATTGTCACGAACCTGCCTTTTTATCCCCACATTCATTACCCAAAATATGACCTTGTACGTTAAAACGGAAACCGAGGAGGGTGTACGACAGATGGTACACGGACGCTCTCCTTCAAACTTGGTGTAAAACCATGAGAATTCTTGCGGTAGATGACGATCTGAT
Source organism: Paracoccaceae bacterium (assembly GCA_047639325.1). Taxonomy (GTDB): domain Bacteria; phylum Pseudomonadota; class Alphaproteobacteria; order Rhodobacterales; family Rhodobacteraceae; genus NVQY01. Next base: position 20,861 of record JBLINN010000001.1, read on the forward strand.
GATCCTCGAGTTGCTTGAAACGGCTATGTCGATATCGGGTGACTACGAAGTCTGCACAGCGTCTTCGGGCGAAAAGGCGTTGGAAATACTGGAGCAGGACCATGACAGTTTCGACTGTTTCCTGCTGGATATCCAGATGCCAGGGATTGACGGCACAATCCTGTGTCGTCGCATTCGCAAAATGGCCGGGTACAAACGTACCCCGATTATCATGGCCACCGCCATGTCGCAGAAATCGCATATCGACCGGGCCTTTGTGGCCGGGGCGTCCGACTATATCATGAAGCCGTTCGATTTCACCGAACTGGAAACCCGCGTTGAAACCGCCTGTAAGGTCGCCAACATGCGGCCCCGCACCCAAACCAACGGGTCGTCGTTTGACACGATCCAGAAGGTTCTGAACAACAGCCTGGCGCAAAGCCTGGAAGAACCGTTTGAGGTTGGCAATGTCGAGGGCATGGTTGGCTATGTGGCGTTCCAGAACTATTTGCTGACCCTGTCGATCACCAGCCTGCTGGCTACCAGCGTGCACGCTGTCAAGATCGCAAATATCAACGAGGTCTATTCCCTAGCCACCCCAATCGAGTTTCGCGGGATTGTTGCCAAAGTAGGCCAGATCATTTCGGTTTCTGTGGCGTCCAAAGGCGAGGATTGCATTTTCACCTATTGGGGCAATGGCACGTTCCTGTGCCTGCATCAGAACAAGTCAAAACTGCAACTGGCGGGGTTTGAAACCAGCGTTCTGGATGCGGCATCGTCTATGGCGCGGCGGGATAGTTGGGAACAGACGGATCAGAAAACACCGCATATCGTGGTCGGTCCGTTGACGTCGATGAAGTTCCTGAACAAATCCAGCACCCTGAAACGGGCGATCAACAGTGTTGAAAAACGCTGTATTCGCGCCAAAGAGGTTGGCGATATTTTTGACCAAGCGACAAACCCGGTCAACGATGACGACCTCGGCCATGCGGCCCGCCGCGAAAGCTATGCCGACATCCTGCGCGATTACCTGCGCGAAGATACATCGAAATTGCGCGGGCGGCTTTAACCAGGTCGCACAACACCACGCACTGCCAGGGGCAAAGGGCCATGCGGCCCCTGCCCAGACTGATCACTCAGCTCGCAGCCCTGGCAACAGCCATCCGTTTTTCGTGTTCGCTCCGGCCCGGTTGATAAACAAAAGGCATGGTTTGTCGCGTTTTGCAGGTGTCATCAACCTTGGCCGGTGCATTCAGGTGCATCAGGGCAACCTGGGTTCGCCAGCCATCCATTTCCAGAACCGGACCCGCCGGTTCCGCCTTTAGGCCAAGCCGACCAATCCAGCGTGACCAGACAGCCGGCACAAGGCCCAGGATTTGCTTGGCCCCGTTTTCGGCGGCGGCCTCAATCAGGCCAGCCATCAGCATGGTTTGTACCCGGGTCCGAAGACGCGCGGATACGTCGTTGGTCACAAACACCCGCGAGGATTCCCAGATATCGGGGTCAACCGGCGCCTCAAAATCCAGCAGGTTTGCCGGAATGGTTGTCACCAGCTTTAGCTGCGCGTCCCGGATCATATAGGAATACATTCCACATTTGGCAGTTGTCGGCGTCAGCCGGATTCCGGCCAGCACCTTGTCGCCCTGATGCACAGCGACCCAGCGGCTGGACGGGTTGTCGTACTGATCGTATTCCAGCCCTTCGGATTCCGGCAGAACCCATTGGTTTTTCACAATGAAAGAATCACGGCGCGCCTTCAACAGGTTCACAAACAAGGACCCGTATTCGTGCATGTTAAGGAACGACAATGTCGTGGTTTTTATGGTGGCTTCGATCGCCATGGTCCTGCCTATCGTCTTCGCCAGATAAACTGGCTGTTATGGGTCTGACACCGGTTTGCGACGAACCCGATTCCACCCGGTTTTTTGCCCGGATTTGCTGTACTCTGCCCTGGGATCAAGCCGCCTGCTTGTCCGGATTATCAACTGGGGAACAGGAAGAGATTCGGAAACTCTGGAACGCCGGGTATGCTGGTACTGTCGGTGCGCGTTAATTCAGCCGCAGATCTGCGGGTTTTCCGGTGCGATTCGTGTTCATTTTACTGCCTTGCCTGATTTGCTGCTCAATATAGATGGCGTATATCCCGGAAAAGATTTCCACAGTTTTATCCACAACCCCGCATCACCGGAAGTGATTGTTGCGGAAACGGAACCAACGGCCCGGCATCAAAAACCCGCATATTGCGGCACCCCCAACATATTGATGATTCGGGTGAATCAGGCACATGTCGGCACCTAACCAGCCGGGCCTTCGAAATGGTTAATATTTGGGCAAAATTTGGGGAATTCAGCGGGCTGTTGGGGCTTCTAGCCCGAATCACCGGGCATCCGGTCGCACCGATGCGATTCGCGCCTCCCCCGAAAATCGTGAGTTGCCAATATGGCCATAAATCTGACACCACAGAACCATACCAACCACAATTTTTTTAAATATCCACATTTCAAGCCGATGAAGATTCCACGAAAAAGACCGACGGGATTTATTATGACCAACTATCACGCGACCTTTTGTATCCGCGGCGAAGTCGTCGCCATGTTGACCTGCCAAGAACCTGCGCCTCGGCTGCTGATCGACATCTCGGCCCAACCAGCCGATGAACAAGCGGTGCGGGGATTTGTCCACCGGACGTCGTTTTGCGTCACCGATGCAACCCTGATCAAAGCGCTGCAGGACAAGGTGTCAGTGGGCGATGTCATCGAGGCGACCGGGTCATTCTGGCAGTCGGGCTATGTGCCGCATCGCAACAGCGTTATCGACACCACGTTTTCCCTGTCTGCCTACCAGCTGATTCAAAAGCGGGTCGCGACGCCCTTCAACTATAGCCCCTATCTGGGCCTGTGCCTGTCTGCCGCCTTGCACTGACATCGGGCGCACCGGGGAAATGCCGGGGAAATGCCGGGGAACGGCCCCCAAATTCTTCAACTTTTCGCAAAAATGAACGCGGCGTGCCGCTTTTTTGCCAAACTGCTCGGGATACTGGAGCGGGCCGGCCCTGCGCCGTCGCCATAAGGATACGATCAAGCAATGTCGGACTTTACCCAGACGGGACAGATGGCTGCACGCAACCCGGTGAGAGCCGGGGGTGGTCTGTTGCTTAGCCTGTTACGTCTGTTGACAGACACGCTGATTGACAAGGAAACTGTCCGGTCGGGCCGCCTTGCAAAACAGTTGAAAGACTTTGTTCATGGCGGTCATTCGCTGTTCCTGACCCGACAGGGCATGTATTTTGGATCCAGCCTGTTGGCCGCGTATTATTACAGCCCCAAGGTTGCGCTGTTGTGCTTTGCGCTAAGTCAGTTTGCCGAATTTCTGGATAATATGGTGTCTGCCGGGGTGATCCGGTGGAACGGGGAAGGGCCGGCCAAGGCCATCCGCTTTCGCAACCAGCTTTTGATAACCTCAACCCTTAGCGCGATTGTCGTTGGGACTTTCGCAGTCCTTGTCGCCCAGATCGAGGGCCCGACGTGGCATTTTACCCCCCTGGTTTTCTTGTTGTCCGCCGGATTATTCGCTGCCGTGAACAACCATCAAATACCGATGGTTCTGTATTCCCGGCTGGTCGTCTATGGCGCTGTTTTTTTGTACATCCCGTTAAAGGACATCTGGGACATGAGCCCACCGTTGAGTTCCGAGCTTTGGTTACAGTTTTTCACCGTGATCTTCGTGCTGTTTTTTGTCATCAACTGCTCGATCATCTTTCTGCGCCTGTATCGCACCAACCTGGACCGTTTGGACGAATTGCGCATCGAACGTGACCGCGCGCATACCGCCTACGAGGTCAAATCGCAATTTGTGGCGGTGGTCAGCCATGAGTTTCGCACGCCGCTGCATTCGATCATGGGCTCGCTCAGCCTGCTGGACACTGGCAAGTTGGAGCAGTACCCGGACCGGTCCCGTAAAATGGTGACAATTGCCTTTAAGAACAGCAAGAGGCTGTCAAACCTGATCGACGATCTGCTTGATTTGCAAAAGCTTGAAGCGGAACAGATGAACTATGATTTTGCCCCGACGGAACTGTGCGACATCGTTTATGACGCGATTGAATCGGTTCAGGGTGTGTCAGAGCGCAACGAGGTTGACCTTGTTTTTGTCAATCCTGGCGTCCGGCTGATTGCGTGTGCCGATCACAGCAAGATTCAGCAGGTTCTGACCAACCTGATGTCGAATGCGCTGAAATTTTCGGAAAAAGGCAGCAGCATCGAAATTCGGCTGTTTGCCGATGGCGACCGGGTTGGGGTCGAGGTCAAGGATTTTGGCATCGGTATTCCCGAAGGGTCACGCGCCGTGGTGTTTGGCAAGTTCAGCCAGATAGATTCGTCGGACGAGCGTAACCACGCCGGGTCCGGTCTGGGGCTTAGCATTGCAGAACAGATCATAACGGCCCATGACGGGGTCATCGATTATGTCAGCGAGCTGGGCCAGGGCGCGACGTTCAGGATTGAACTGCCGGCCCATATCGACTGAGACGCGCCAAGGCGCGCGGCTTATTCCTGACGCAGCCCCAAAAAATCTGGATAAGCGACGCAATACATCGCAGGGTCTTCCCAGTGAATTTCACGACTGGATTTCGCGAGGGGGGAGCAGAAATGTCGTTCGACTATGTGATTGTTGGTGGTGGCTCCGCTGGTTCAACCCTGGCATCGCGTCTTAGCGAGGATCCGGGAACAAGTGTGTGCCTGCTAGAGGCTGGCGGCAAAGGCGACGGTATATTTGTTCGCGCGCCTGCGGGGGCGGTGGCGCTGCTGCCAGGGCGACCCAAAATCAGCAACTGGGCCTATGAAACCGTGCCGCAGGCTGGGTTGAAGGGCCGTAAAGGATATCAACCGCGCGGCAAGGCGCTGGGCGGGTCCAGCGCGATCAACGCGATGTTATATCTGCGCGGGCAGCGACAGGATTATGACGGCTGGGCCGATCTGGGCTGTGACGGCTGGTCATGGGATCAGGTGCTGCCATATTTCCGCAAATCTGAAAATAACGAACGCGGTGCCAGCGACATTCACGGCGCAGCGGGCCCGTTGCAAGTGTCCGAACAGAAATCCCCCCGCCCGATCACCCGCGCCTTTGTCGAGGCTGGCGAAGCCATGCAGTTTCCCCACCGGCAAGAATTCAACGCTGGCGACAACGAAGGCATAGGCCTCTATCAGGTCACCCAGTTTCACGACCCCGACCGCAATGGCGAGCGTTGCTCGGCGGCGGCTGCCTATCTGCATCCGGTGATCAGCCGTACCAATCTGACGGTGATCACCGGCGCGCATGCCACGCGCATTCTGTTTGATGGCAAGCGCGCCACCGGGGTCGCCTATGTGCAGGGCGGGACCGACAAGACCGTGCAGGCAGGCAAAGAAGTGATCCTGTGCGGTGGGGCGTTCAACTCGCCGCAGTTGTTGTTGCTGTCGGGGGTGGGACGACCCGAGGATATACAACCGCATGGGCTGGATATGGTGCATGAATTGCCCGGGGTCGGGCAGAACCTGCAGGACCATCTGGATTTCATCCTGTCCTATAAAACCAAAGACACCGACAATTTTGGCATCAGCCTGACAGCCGGCGTCAATCTGCTGCGCCATATACAGCAATGGCGCAAATCAGGCACCGGGATGCTGGCCACGCCGTTTGCCGAAGGGGCTGCATTCCTGAAAACCGACCCGTCGCTAGAGCGCCCGGATATCCAGCTGCATTTCGTAATCTCGATTGTCGATGATCACGCCCGCAAGCTGCATATGGGGCACGGTTATGGCTGTCATGTCTGCGTGCTGCGGCCCAAATCGCGCGGCGAGGTGTTTTTGAAATCAGCCAACCCGCTGGCGTCACCGGGCATTGATCCGCGGTACCTGTCGGACCCGGATGATCTGGCGGTGCTGATGAAAGGCGCGCGGATCACCCGCACGCTGATGAACACAGCCCCGATGAAGCAGTACCAACACAAGGAACTGTTCATTCAGGGCGAGCCAACGGATGCCCAGCTTGAAGATCATATCAGATCGCGCGCTGACACCATCTATCACCCGGTGGGCAGCTGCAAAATGGGCGTGGATGGCATGGCGGTGGTCGACCCCGACCTGAAAGTGCGCGGATTGCAGGGGCTACGCGTGGTCGATGCCTCGGTGATGCCGACGCTTACCAGTGGAAATACCAATGCGCCCACGATAATGATTGCTGAAAAGGCAGCGGATATGATCCGCGGGCTGGAGCCTATGGCCGGGATTTAAGGGAGAGAGAAGACCATGCCTGGAAAGATGATGTATAAACAGCTGACCATCAGCTCGCTGATCGAACATGCGGGCCGGTATCATGGCAGCACCGAGATTGTGTCGGTCGAAACCACCGGTGACGTGACCCGTACCAACTGGGCCGAGATTGAACGCAACGCACGCAAGCTGGCGTCGGCGCTGGAAAAGCTGGGGATTGAGCCGGGTCAATGTTGCGGCACAATTGCCTGGAACAACCGGCGGCATCTGGAAATTTACTTTGGCGTCGCAGGCGCCGGAATGGTTTGCCACACGATCAACCCACGCCTGTTTCCCGAACAGCTGGTTTACATCATCAACCACGCCGAAGATCAGGTGTTGTTTCTGGACAAGACGTTTTTGCCGGTCGCCGCCAAGCTGGGCGAGCACCTGAAGACACTGAAACATGTGATCTATATGGGCCCGCGCGACGAAGAATTGGCCGCGATGGTCGACGGCTTGCTGTTTTACGACGAATTGCTGGCCACCGAGGGTGATGATTACGTCTGGCCCGAGCTTGACGAAAACACCCCCGCCAACCTGTGTTACACATCCGGCACCACCGGCCATCCCAAGGGCGTGCAATATACCCACCGGTCAACCGTTCTGCATTCGATTGGCGGCAATCAGGCGGACGGCATGGCATTGTCGGCGCGCGATACGGTGTTGGCCGTGGTGCCGATGTTCCACGTTAACGCCTGGGGGGTGCCCTATGTCACCGCCGGAACCGGCTGTAAGCTGGTTCTGCCGGGGCCTGGGATGGACGGCGAAAGCCTGGTTCGGTTGATCGACAGCGAAAAGGTGACCATGGCGCTGGGGGTTCCGACGATCTGGATGGGTCTGCTGGGCGCTTTGAAAACCACTGGCAGCAAGATCGAAAGCCTGAAACGCACGGTTGTCGGTGGGTCCGCCCTGCCACCGGTGATGATCTCGGCCTTTGCCAAATACGGGGTCGAGCTGATCCATGCCTGGGGGATGACCGAAACCAGCCCGCTGGGCACGCTGAACAATCTGCTGCAAAAGCATGACGGGCTAAGCGACGCCGAAAAGCTGGCGATCCGCGAAGGCCAGGGCCGTCCGCCTTACGGGGTGGAATTGCGGCTGGTCGATGACTCCGGCCATATCCTGCCAAATGATGGCGAGGCCCAGGGCGAGTTGCAGATCCGTGGTCACTGGATTGTGGACACGTACTTTAAGGCGGAAAAATCAGCCCTGACGATGGATGGCTGGTTTGATACCGGCGATGTGGCGACAATTGACGGCGATGGCTTTATGATCATCCGCGACCGGTCCAAGGATATCATCAAGTCGGGCGGTGAATGGATTTCCACCGTTGAACTGGAAGGCATCGCCGTGGCGCATCCCGGTGTTGCCAACGCCGCCGTGATCGCCGCCAAGCACCGCAAATGGGATGAACGCCCGGTTCTGATCGTGATCAAGGCCGTGGGCGCCGACCCGTCCGAGGCGGAATTGAAAGCGTTCTATGATGGCAAGATCGCCAGCTGGCAGGTGCCGGACAAGGTGATTTTTGTCGATGAACTGCCGATTGGCGGCACTGGCAAAATCCTCAAAAACAAGCTGCGCGAAAAGTTTGGTGACGTGCTGCTGACCGAGGAAGCGTAACAATGGCAACCGGCGCGCAAAATACCCCGATCTCGATGCCGGAGTATGACGCGGCGGTCGCCGACCTTGTGCGCGGCAAAGACACCTGGGCACGCACCACCGTGGCCCAGCGCATCACCATTTTGCAACAGATCAAAGATGCGTTGCTGGTGGTGTCGCAGGCCTGGGCCGAAACGGCGTCGCGCAAGAAACTGATCCCTGCAGGCTCGCCGTTAGAGGGTGAGGAATGGACGTCCGGCCCCTATGCGGTGATGTCGGCCTGTAACGGGCTGATGCAAACCCTGTCGCAGATCGACGGCAAGGCGTTCCTGAACGGTCTGGCCAAGCGCAAAACCGTCACCGGGCAACTGGCAGTGCGGGTGGTGCCCAGCAGCATCTGGGATCGCCTGTTGCTGTCTGGTGTCCGGGCCGAAGTCTGGATGCAGCCCGGTGTCACCCGGGACAATCTGGCAGCCAACACCGCCAGCGCCTATGATACCCCGCCCGATCAGCGCCAAGGCAAGGTGGCGCTGGTGCTGGGCGCCGGCAATATCGCGTCGATTGCGCCGCTGGATTGTTTTCAAAAGCTGTTTCTGGAACATCAGGTGGTGATCCTGAAGCTGAACCCGGTCAACGACTATCTGTTTAACGTCTACAGCGCCGCCCTTGCCCCGCTGATCCAGCGTGACGCGCTGCGCATTGTGCGCGGCGACGGGGCGGCGGGGGCCTATCTGACCAATCACCCGGATATTGAAGAGCTGCACATCACCGGGGCCGAGGCCACCCATGACGCGATTGTCTGGGGGGTTGGCGACGCGCAGGCGGCGAACAAGGCGGCCGGCACGCCAGTGAACCCCCGGCGGATCACCTCGGAATTGGGGGCGGTCTGCCCGACAATTGTGGTGCCCGGGCCGTGGTCTGACGCGGATATCGCGTTTCAGGCGCAGCATATTGCGACGCAAAAGATGCATAACTCGGGCTTTAACTGTATCGCCTGCCAGATGCTGGTGATGCCACGCGGTTGGGATCGCGGCGCGGCCCTGCTGGCAAAGGTCGAAAAAGTCATCGCAAAATCCACCCGCCTGCCCTATTATCCCGGCGCCGACGCGCGCATGGATGAGTTTGCCGATCATGCCGATGCCCCGGTTTCAATTCACCGGGGCAAGGCGAAACCGGCGGTTCTGGTGGCAAACCCCAAAGATGCCTGGTTTGAAAACAACGAGGTTTTTGCCCCCGCGCTAAGTGTGCACGAGATTGACGCGCCGGATGCGGAAACCTATCTGCGCGCCGCCATCGCCTATGCCAATGACCGGCTGCACGGCACGTTGGGCGGCAATATCCTGATCCACCCCAAGACCATCCGCCAGATCGGCAAGCAGCGGTTCGAGGAACTGATCGGCAGTTTTCACTATGGCTGTGTGGCGATCAACGCCTGGGCCGGACTTGGGTTTTTGCTGATCCAGACACCGTGGGGCCCCTTTCCCGGGCACACATTGGACGATGTCCAAAGCGGGATTGGTACGGTGCATAACAGTTACATGTTCGACCGCCCCGAACGGTCGGTTGTTCAGGCCCCCTGGGCGCCATTTCCACGCAGCATCCTGACCGGCGAATTCACCCTGATGCCCAAACCGCCGTGGTTCATCACCAACCGTAGCGCCCACAAAACGGGACAAGCGTTAACGCGGTTTCAACACAAACCCGGTTGGCTGGGCCTGCCCCGCCTGTTCGCCAGCGCCCTGCGCGGATAGCCCTGACTCCATTGGGTTTTGCGGCATATATTAACAACATTTTTATCTGTTAGACCTCTCTTAACCCGCACTCTGCTATCCCAACCTTGGGTGAGAAAAAGGTGGTGGAGATGGGTGCGTCGACGAATGTCGCGCCAGTCATCATCAAACGGAAAAAAGTCATAGTTGCGGGCGGCCACCATGGTGGCGCCTGGAAGGTCGCGTATGCGGACTTTGTCACAGCGATGATGGCTTTTTTCATGTTGATGTGGCTGTTGAACGCGACGACAGAAAAACAACGAAAAGGGCTGGCGGATTACTTTTCGCCAACCATTCCAATCCACCGGATTTCCGGTGGGGGGACAGCGTCGTTTGACGGCGACAGCGTGTTTTCAGAACAGGCGCTGCTGCAAGACGGCACGGGCGCCACGCTGAAAAACTCGGCTGATTCCCAACAGGCGCGCGGTATGTCCGGGGCGGACAAGGACGGCCGTGAAAACACAGCCGGGGACCAGTTTAAAGAGGTCGAAGCCGCGCTTCAGGGGCGGGGCGGCGAAAGCCTGGTGACTGACGAGGCGTTGAAACACATCGTCACCCGGGTCACGGACGAAGGGCTGATCATCGAACTTTTTGCCACCGATGCCGCGCCCTTGTTCGAGAACGGCAGCGACAAGCCCACGAAACTGATGCGCGATTTGGCAGGGATGATTGCCCGGGTTACCGCGTCCGTCACCAATGACGTGGCGCTGGGCGGGCATATCCGCGCCCATCCGGTGGTTCTGGCGCATAACCCCGTGTGGGAGCTGTCAAACACCCGGGCAGACCGGATGCGGCGGTTGTTACAAAGCGCCGGCATGGCCCCCGACCGTTTTCAACGGGTCACCGGCCACGCCGACCGGCAACTGGCGGTCGAAAACCCGATGGCCATCCGCAACAACCGGATAGAGGTGACTCTGCTGCGCAAGTAATTGGACCATATAGAAAGGATTTTAGGTGTTAGCGTGGCGTTAAGCCGCCGCGCGCTAGGGTCTGCATCACAAACAGTTTGATGCAGCAGAAAGGCGCGTTCATGACAATTTCCTCTTCGCTCAACGCCGGTATTTCGGGGCTAACCTCTAATGCCAGCCGCTTGGCGTCGATTTCCGATAACATCGCGAATTCGTCCACCTACGGCTATAAACGCGTACAGACAGACTTTCATTCGATGGTCATTTCGTCGTCTGGCGGCACCTATTCGGCTGGCGGTGTCCGGACGACCACGCAACGCCTGATCGACCAAAGTGGGCCACTGGTATCCACGTCAAATCCCACCGATCTGGCTGTCCGCGGTCGGGGTATGCTGCCTGTGGCCAAGAGATCGCAGGTCATCTCCGGCAATGGCTCTCCTCAGATGTTGCTGACCACCACGGGGTCTTTCCGCACCGACGCAAACGGGTATCTGGTTACCGAATCCGATCTGGTGATCATGGGCTGGCCCGCCAATGCCGATGGCTCGATCCCCAGCTATCCGCGCGACACCGCAGATGGTCTGGAACCGATCCAGATCAACGTCAACCAGCTTACCGGGGAACCGACAACCCGCATGACCCTGGGTGTTAACCTGCCCGCGACGTCAACCGAAGCAAACATTGTGGACACCGTCGATGATGTGGCAGAATTGAACGAAAGCTTGTCGATCGAATATTACGACAATCTGGGTACCTCGGAAAACATCAATATCCAATTTGTGCCAACCATCCCGGCAACCGGTGCGTCCAATGAATGGACAATGGTGTTGCGCGATACAGCCTCTGGCGATGCGGTGGTCGGCGAATATACGATGACCTTTGACGACAGCAGCGGTCTGGGCGGCACATTGCTATCTGTGGCCACTGTTAGCGGTGGCGCCTATGACTCAACAACCGGGTCGGTGATTGTCAATGTGGATGGCGGGCCGATCGAGATTGATATCGGGCAGCTGGGCGCAAACGGCGGATTTACCCAACTTTCGGATCGCTTTGCGCCGGTTTCCATTTCCAAGGACGGCTCGCCGGTTGGCAACATGACCGGCGTTGAAGTGGACGAAAATGGCCTGGTGCATGCGTTTTTCAACACGGGCATTACCCGGGTCATTTATCAGATCCCGATGGTCGATCTGCCCAACCCCAATGGCATGGTATCGCTTGATCGCCAAACCTATATGCCCTCGCCGGAAAGCGGCACGTATTTCCTGTGGGATGCGGGCGAAGGGCCAACCGGCGACATCGTCTCTTATGCACGCGAGGAATCGTCGACCGATGTGGCGACCGAACTGACGGCGATGATCCAGACACAGCGGGCCTATTCGTCAAATGCCAAGGTCATTCAGACGGTGGACGAAATGTTGCAAGAAACCACCAACATCAAACGCTGACCTCCCTGAAACAGCCCTTGCGGCGCGCGAACAGGACCCATCAACATGAGCATTTCTTCCGCCTTAAACAGTGCGATGAGCGGCCTATCCGCCGCTGGTCGCGCCTCGTCGATCGTGTCCGAAAACCTGGCGAATGCCATGACCCCCGGCTATGCGCGTCGCTCTCTGATTTTGACGTCAAACGCCCAGGCCGGGCCGGGCGTTCAGGTGGTCGGGGTCCAACGGCATTCCGACCCGGGAATTCTGGCAAACCGCCGCACGGGCGACGCCGAATATGGCATGGCCAGTACGCTGGCCGGGTTCCACACTAGGTTTGAATCCCTGGTTGGGAACGCCACCGACGCCGATTCTATCGGCATGCGGCTGGCCGAGTTTGAAAACAGCCTGATCGCTGCGGCCAGCCGCCCGGAATCTGTGCAGCGTCTGGATATTGTTGCCGTCCGTGCCGGGGACCTGGCGCAGTCCATAAACGACGCGTCCGAGGGGCTTCGGTCGATGCGCACCCAGGCAGATCACGCCATCGGGTCACAGGTTAATCGGCTAAATCAGGCGTTGGAAAATGTTCAGGAATTGAACATAAGGATAACCGCAACCAAGTCCGGTGGCGGCAACATGGCGGCCTTGCTTGATCAACGTCAGACGCTGATTGACGAAATCAACACAATTGTCCCGATCAACGTCGTGCCCCGGGACCGCGGGCAGGTCGCCCTTTACACCAATGGCGGGGCGATCCTGCTGGATGGGCCGGCGGCCACGCTCAGCTTTACCGTCACCCCAAACACCATGCCCGAGATGAATATTGAGGCCGGCACCCTGTCGGGCCTTGAAATCAACGGAGTTCCTGTGCGGATGGGCGGCCAGCACGGGGCCATGCCGGGCGGGACACTTGCGGCACAATTCCAGATCCGGGATGAACTTGCCGTGTCGGCCCAAGAAGATCTGGATGTTGTCGCCCGAGACCTGATCGAACGGTTTGAAAGCCCAACGCTGGACGCCACCCTGGGCCCCGGCGATCCTGGCCTGTTCACCGATAGTGGCGCTGTCTTTGATGCGGCGCAACAGGTCGGGCTGGCCAGACGATTGCGGCTGAACACATCGGTTGACCCGGCCTTGGGGGGCGAAAGCTGGCGATTACGCGCCGGGCTTGGGGCCGCTGGCCCCGGGGAACCGGGCGACGCCCGCCTGCTGCAGGCCTTTGAACAGATTTTGTCTGACCCGCGCACAGTGACGTCGGACACCCTTGGGACCGGTCAAATGACAGCTGGCGGGCTTGGCTCTTCTTTGTTGTCGCGGGTCGGGCAGAACAGAAACCTGTCTGAACAGACGCTCAGCTTTGCCTCGGCCAGCAAGTTTGAACTGACGCAGATCGAATTGGCGCAGGGCGTCGATACGGACGCTGAATTGCAGGCGTTGATGGTGATCGAACAGGCCTATGCTGCCAATGCGCGGATGATCAAAGCCGCTGATGACATGATGCAAACCCTTCTGAGGCTTTAAAAAATGAACCTGACTTCTATCGGTGATCTGGCGCAAAACCTGCTGCTTCGAAACCGCAGCGCCGAAATCAAATCCACTATTGCGACCCTCACTCAGGAGCTGAGCACAGGGCAAACAGCGAATGTCTCCACCCATTTGGGCGGAGATTACACCTATCTGTCCGAGATCGACCGCAACCTGTCGCGCCTGAGCGGCTTTGCCGTTGCCGCATCCGAGGCCGCCGTGCTGGCCGGTGCGTCCCAGCTCGCGCTGGAACAAGTGCATGATGTGGCGTCAAAACTGGGGCTGGACTTGCTGACATCCCTGCCCTCGACCCTGCAACCGGCACGCTCGCAGGCCACTGAACAGGCAAAATCGGGGCTGAAAACCGTCATTAACGCCTTGAACGGATCGGCTGCCGGGCGCAGCCTGTTTTCCGGCACCGCCACAGATCGCGCGCCTTTGGCGACGGCCGATACTCTGCTGAGCGACCTGAAAACCCAGGTCGCCGGGTTGGTCTCGGCAAGTGATGTGCTGACTGCTATTGATGACTGGTTCGCCGACGCCGCCGGGTTTGACGCGGTGATGTATACCGGTTCCGATCAGACCTTGGCGGCAATCCAGGTGGGCGCAGGCGAATATGTAAACCTGTCATTGCGTGCGGATAACGCGGATCTGAAACAGATGATCCGCAATACTGCTGTGGCCGCTCTGGCTGCTGATCCCGATTTGGCGCTGAACGCGGATGTCCAAAATGAGTTACTACACACCGCCGGAGAGGGGTTTTTACAAAGCGAGGGCAGCCTGACCAGTCTGCGCGCCGATCTTGGATATGCCGAAAGCCGGATTGAACAGGCCAGCACACGCAATGCCTCTGCCCGCACCGGTCTGGAATTCGCCCGAAATGAACTGCTTGAGGCAGATCCCTACGACACGGCTGCCCGCCTGCAAGAAGTGCAGTTTCAGCTGGAAAGCCTTTATGCCGTCACCGTGCGCAATTCGCGCCTTAGCTTGTTGAACTTTCTGAAATGAAATTTATTCAAATTCTGCTGCTGTGCCTGACCTTTCCTGCCGCGTTGCAGGCTGGCGCCATCCGCCTGAAAGACCTTGTCGAATTTGACGGGGTCCGGGGCAACGACCTTGTGGGCTATGGTCTGGTTGTTGGCCTGAATGGCACCGGGGACGGGCTGCGCAATGCGCCCTTCACCGAAGAAATCATGTCTAATATCCTGGAACGGCTTGGGGTCAACGTGACCGGCGAACAGTTTCGCCCCAAAAACGTCGCAGCGGTGTTTGTGACCGCAAGCTTGCCACCCTTTGCCCGAGTGGGCGGCCAAATCGACGTCACAGTGTCGGCCATCGGCGATTCAAAAAGCCTGCTGGGTGGCACCCTGATTATGACACCGCTGAATGCCGCTGACGGCCAGGTTTTTGCGGTGGCCCAGGGGACAATTCTGGCAGGGGGTGCTGTGGCCGAAGGCCGGGCTGCAACGGTTGTTCAGGGGGTGCCCACATCGGGGACCATTCCGTCGGGTGCGCGTGTTGAACGGGAAATTGACTTTAACCTCAGCTCGTTGACCACCGTTCGTTTGGCCCTGCGGGAACCGGATTTTACCACAGCCGGGCGCATCGAAGCGGCGATTAACCGCGAGTTTAACCGCCCCGTCGCCATCATGCGCGATTCCGGAACCCTGGATCTGGATATTGCCGCCACGCGCGCGGCATCGACGGCGCATGCGATTGGGCGCATCGAAAATATCCTAGTGGAACCCGAGCGTAAGGCGCGGGTCGTTGTTGATCAGCGGTCCGGTACAATTGTCATGGGGGACGATGTGCGACTGTCCAGGGTTGCTGTGTCACAAGGGAATCTAACCTTGCGGATCGACGAGGCGCCAGTTGTTGTGCAACCAAACCCATTTTCCGAAGGGCAAACGGTGGTTGTTCCCCGCACCCGGGCCGCTATCGACGAAGAGGACGGCGTGTCGCTTGCTGAAGTGCCGGAAAGCACCTCTTTGTCCGAAGTTGTCGCCGGTCTGAACGCTTTGGGCGTGTCTCCGCGTGATATGATCGACATTTTGAAAAGCCTGAAAGCCGCTGGGGCTCTGCATGCCGAATTTGTGGTGCGCTAGCGCTGACAAGCCCATCGGGAAAGGCCCATTATGCGAGGGCATAGGGTGCCCAGAACCGGGCGTGAGGTTCTCAACGCCGAGTTTCTGGATGGGTGAACCGACGCGATCCTGAGGCCTCAATGGACCAGTCTGATCAGGAACACGAGAGGTCGAACCCCTTAAACATTGTCCGGCAGACATTTGGATTCAGTCAACCTTGGTGACCCGCGCAACAAAACTGTATCCGACCCCGTGGATTGTGTTGATGACCTCAGGATCCGAAGCGGCGTGGCTCAGCTTTTTGCGCAGGCGCATGACATGGACGTCAATTGTGCGATCACCGGCAAAACTTGCCCGACCGCGCGCCGCGTCAAGCAGTTGATCGCGGGTGTAGACGGTGTTGGGATGCGCGGTGAAAAGCTGCAAAAGCTCAAACTCGCTGGTGGTCAGGGCCACATGGTCACCGGTATCGGCCGCGCTCAGCGACCGCTCGGCGGTGTTGAGGATCCAGTTGCCAAACTGAAAGCTGGGCGGGCGCGATTGTTCGGGCCTGGTATCCGCCGCCCGCGTGCGGCGCAGGATGGTTCGGATACGCGCCACCAACTCGCGCGGTTCAAACGGTTTCACCATGTAGTCATCGGCGCCAAATTCCAGCCCGACCACCCGGTCAAATGTCTCGTCCCGCCCCGAAAGCACCAGAATCGGCAGGTTGGATTCGGCGCGCAGATCGCGGGTGATATCAAGGCCACTTTTGCCCGGCAGGCCGATATCAAGGATGCACAGATCAACGTTTTCGCGTGCCAGAATACCTTGCATTTCCCGCCCGTCCGACGCGCACAAGACCCGGTATTCCTGTTTTTCAAGATAGCGCTTGAGGAACGATGTGATTTGTGGATCATCATCGACAACAAGGATCAGTTCTTTGTCCAGCGCGTTGTCCCCCAACAAATCAGAATCGCTGTTGGCCATTCTAGCGGGTGCCGGGGCCTTTGCACCCCGAAATTCGAAAAGTCCCGGTCAAAGATGGAAAACCCAACCGGGCTCGCATAGGATAAGTATCAGAAAAGAAAGGTCCGACGTGCTGCACGAGCCATCCAAACCCCGGGGAAAACGGCGCCTGCGCACAATGCCGATTGCGTTGCTCAGCGGATCCGTTTTGATGCTGATCCTGACATTGATGATGGGGCTAAGTTACGAAACTTCGACCCGGTTTCGTCAGATCGAAGAAGGCTGGCAGGACTATACCAAAGACGCCGACCCGCGCGGGATTTGGATATCGGATATTCGCGGCTATTTTGGCTATGGCGGCATGATCCATAACTTCAAAAATTACGTCCTGCGCCGGGATCAAAAATACGCCCGCACCCTGCGCATCCAGACCGATCTGTTGCGAAAAGCCATTGGGGCCTATCAGAATGCCGGCCCCAGCCCGCTTGAACAGAAAGCGCTGATCCGTATCCACGGCGTGGTCGAGGAATATGCACAGCAGATCGACAAGATTGCCCTTGGCATCCGGCAGGGGTTATCAGCCGAGCAGATTGACGCGATTGTGCGGGTCGAGGATGCCGATGCGCTAAGGGCTTTGGCACTGTTGGAACGCAACTGGCGCGATCAGCGACAGCGCAACCTGAACGACATTGTCGCGGCTTTGTCCGAAGGCGAAACCCTGGTCCGCTATCTGACGGGGGCCATGGTATTGCTAACGGTTCTGGTTGGTTTGCTGGCCCTGCTGTTTTCCATTCTTGTCGGCGGTTCTTTGCGATCCAACGCCGCCCAGATCCGCGAATTGAAGGCCCGCAAACAAGCCGAGGAAGAAGAACGCAAGCTGGCCTGGGTGGTGCAACAAAGCCCGGCCTCGATCCTGATTACCGATACGCGCGGTAAAATCGAATTCGTGAACCGCAAGCTGCTGGAAATGACCGGTTACAGCGAATCCGAATTGGTCGGCCATTCGCCCAGCCTGCTGAAATCCGGGCACACGCCCGAGGCCGCCTATCGCGATATCTGGGCGCGGCTTCGCGAAGGGCATCCTTGGTCGGGCGTGTTCAAGAACCTCCGCAAGGATGGCAGCCACTACTGGGCCTCGACACAGCTGCTGCCGCTGTTGGATCAGGACAACAATATCACCAACTATATTGGCGTCGGCGAAGATATCAGTGAAAAAATCCGCGTGGACGAACAGATCGCGCAGGTGCAAAAGATGGAGGCCGTGGGCATTCTGGCAGGCTCGGTTGCGCATGATTTCAACAATGTTCTTATGACCATCATCGGCAATACCGAATTGATAAAGCTAGAGGTTGATGATCTGGCGGATAGCGCGGAAATCGCGGCATCTGTGGACCAAATCGAAATCGCCTCGCGCCGGGTCCGCGCCTTGATCCAGCAGTTGCTGACTTTTGCCCGCCAGCAACCGGGGCAGCCGCAGCGCCTGGATCTGCTGCAAGCGATCGAAGAGGTACTGGAACTGATCCGCGTGTCCACCCCGCCAAGGGTACAGATTGATCTGATTGCCAGCGATCAGGCATTGGCGACAGATATCGACCCCACCGCGTTTTTCCAGATTATCATGAACCTGTGCCACAATGCGGTCGAAGCGATTGGCGACCGGGGCGGGGCGATTACCCTGCAACTGGGGCAGATTGCACCGGGGGGCGATGGCGGGCTGGATACCCTGCCCAAAGCGGCAATTGGCAGCCTATCCATCACCATCCATGACGACGGCCCGGGCATTCCGCTGGATCTGCAAAACAAGGTGTTCGAGCCGTTCTTTTCCACCAAACCCGTGGGCAAGGGCACCGGCCTGGGGTTGGCGATTGTGCGCAACTGGGTGGAAGAGGCCGAAGGCCGGGTGACGTTGCAAAGTTCGCGCGCAACGGGGACGACGTTTACTTTGGTGTTCCCGCAATTCGAAATGCTGGACAGCGCGGTTGCGGTTCCCGATCAGCCGCCACGCGGTCAAGAACACATTCTGCTGGTCGATGATGAAGAGGCGTTGCTGTACACTATTCGCCGGATGATGGCGCGGCTGGGCTATCGGGTCGAGGCTTTTTCCGATCCCGCGCTGGCGTTGCAGGCGTTCCGCATCAATCCGCAAAGCTATGATCTGGTGGCCACGGACATGATAATGCCCGAGATGAGCGGTGACGAATTGATCGTCGCCATCCGCGATATTCGTCCCGATGTTCCGGTCATGGTAATCAGTTCGTTTCACGCCACGGGCAGTTTCCCGCCGGGGTTTGAGGATGTCCGCAAGGTTGCAAAACCGGTTAATCTTGCCGGGTTGGCGATGGCGTTGCGGCAGGTGATTGACGGCACAGATTGATCCGGGCCCTCAGGTGCCGAATTTTCTGATCCCCGACGGCCCCGTTTCCAGATGTCCGGTTTTCCCCTGCCCCACCAGCGCCTCGGCCACGCGCTGCGCGGTGTCGCCCGCGCCGCTAAGACAGTTGGCGACCGAGACTCCTCGCAGAAAGTTGCCCGTGACAAACAGGCCGGGAACGCGGTTGGCTAGGTTTTCCAGCACGTCCACCCGGGCGGTATGCCCCAGTTCATATTGCGGCAGGCCCAGCGCCCAACGGCGGGCCCGCTGTATCACTGGCACGCCTTTGATCCCCAAAAGTTCGGCCAATTCGCGATGCACCTTGGCGATCAGCGTGGTGTCATCAACCGTGGCCAGTTCCGGGTTACGCGCCCCGCCAGCATAGGCCGAAATCGCCACGTGTCCGTCGGGCGCGCGGCCTTGGTACATAGTGGACAGGAATTGCGCGCCCGAAATGATCCGGCTTGGATCCTTGGTGGACAAAAACCCCAGCCCATCCAGCGGATGCGCCACCTGATCGCGCCGATAGCCCAGGAATACCACGTTGACCGGCGGGGCCATGATACTGCCCGCAGCCGTTGCCGCATCCATATCAAGCGGTTCCAGTAAACCGGCGGCCACATGCGGCTGCACCGCCAGCACCACGGCGCGGGCCTGGACCCTGCCCTGGCTGGTTTTCACGTCGAACCCTTGCGCGGTTTTGCCAATGCCCAGCACCACCACCCCGGTCTGCACCCGCGCGCCAAGTCGCTGCGCCAGACGTCCCGGAATGGTGCCGATCCCGCCCTGCCACGAATACAGATGCCGCCCCGGTTCGCTGCCTTTGCGCGCCTTCAGGATGCCCCGGATGATCGACCCATGGGTCTGTTCCATCTCGGCTAGCCGGGCAAACGCGCCATTGATCGACAGCTTTCTGGAATCGCCCATAAACAGCCCCGCCGCCATCGGGTCGATGATCTTGTCGGCGAATTCCCGGCCAAACCGACGGGTGGTAAAGGCGTGAATGCTTTCTTCGGCGTCGTCGGTTTTGCGCGGCCGCAGCCCTTCCAGCAACAGCGACAGGCGGGCCTTTGGCGACAGGTAATTCGACAGGAAAAAACCCGCCGGATGAATGGAAATCCCGCTGAGCCGCCCCTGATCGCGCAGGTAACGCCGCCGGACATTGGGGCCAAGATCGGCGGCGCTGTCCAACAGGCCAAGCCCCGCAAGATGATCCACCGCACCCGGCACCGAGCCGTTGAACGTGGTTGGCCCGTGTTCCATCAGAAACCCGTCGATGCGTTCGGAAATCGCGTTACCGCCCGGCGTCACCTGACGCTCCAGCACCTGAACATCCAGGCCGCGCTGCATCAGCCCGTGCGCGGTTGCCAGCCCGGAAATGCCGCCGCCGATAACCACCACATCCCGCATCAATCACCCCCCTGCATGGCGCGCACAAAGGCGGGTGGGCCTGCGTCGCCAAAGCGACGTTTGGCCAGCTCTGTCAGGTCATCGCGTGTCACTTCGGTTCGACCTTGGGCGCGCGCATGGTCCTCGGCGCGCCGCCGCACCATGCGGCGCACAAAACCGGGCACGCGGGCGACATGCGCCTCGGCGTCATCAGACCATCGCATCGCGCCCGCGTCGGGCATCATCGGCGTGATCACCGCGCCGCCACTGGGCTGATAGGTGCACAGGCTGTCCTCGCCCATCATGTTGCCATTGGCCGCCAGCGGACGGGCACGGCAGCCGCCGCACAGCTTTTGATATTCGCAAACCCCACAGCGCCCTTCCAGCTTGGGCGCGCGCAGCGCGTTCAGCACCGGGGCGTCGTTCCAGATGTCCTGAAACGACTGATCCTTTAGCGACCCGGCAGAATTTCCCATGTAAGGGCATGGGGTTACGTCGCCATTGGGTGTCACCCGCGCATAGCGCGTCGCGGCAATACACCCGCCTGCATCATAGCCATGGGCGGCTGTTATCGGCCAATCCGGGTCCATCTCGATGGCGATACGTTTAAAATGAGGCGCACATTTGGCCCGCACCATCAGGCGTTTTTCGTCCCGCGCCGCCGTGGCCACGCGGCGCAAAACCAGGTCGTATTTTTCTGCTGAAATGCCCGAATATTTCTCACCTCGTCCGGTGCAGACCATGAAAAACACGTTCAACACCATCGCCCCCGCCTCGCGGGCAAAGGCGACCATATCGTCGACCTCATCCGCTGTTTCGTCGGTGGCCGAGAAATGGATTTGGAACGCCATTCCGGCATCCTTGCAGGCATCAATTCCCGCCATGGTCCGCACCCAAGCGCCTTTCAGGCCGCGAAACGCGTCATGCACATCCCGGTCCAGCGAATCCACCGATATGCCCATGCCCGCCACCCCGGCGGCTTGCAGCGCTTTGACCCGCGCAGGCGTCAGCGACATACCGTTGGTGCCCACCACCACCATCAGCCCCAGCCCGTTGGCATGTTCCGCCAGTTCCGGCAGATCCGGGCGCAAGGTTGGTTCGCCGCCAGTCAGCACCACCATCGCCTCGGGGCCGGTTTCAGCGATTTCGCCCAACACGCGTTTGATGTCATCGGTCGACAACTCGTCCTGCCCGCCGTCTTTCAAGTGGCGTGCGTCCAGATAGCAGTGGGCGCAGGCAAGGTTGCACCTTTCTGTCAGGTTCAGCGCCACAAGATAGGGGGCGTCTGCCTTGCCCTGGGGCATCACTCTTTTCCCGGCTCAACCGGGCACATGGCCATGCGTGACGCGGCAAAAGCCTCGTCCTCGATCGTGCTATCCACCACGCTAAGCCCCCGGTCGCGGGCGAAATTCTCGATTGACGTCCGGACCTGATCTCGAAACGCTTCGGGCACTCGTTGCAGACGCGCCAGCGGGGCGGTGCGCCAGATGATTTCGGCCCTTTCGGCCCGGATCGCGGGTTCCAGTGCGGCCTCGGCCATGAAGGGTTCGATATGCACCCGTTCCACCGTTTCCCCGGCGTCCCGGCGCGCGGATTTCTCGGCCCGCAGGCCGATGTTTTCGCGCACCTGTTCGTCGCTGATCGTGTCCAGCATGGCGCGCGCGTCTTCGGCCCATTCAAGCCGCTCAAACGTCTGCTCGACCGCGCCTTTGCCACTACCCCCGGGCATCATCTTGGACATGATATCCTGCACAAACCGCGTGGTGATAAACGTGTGCCCCTGCTTTTGCGCCGCCCGGATCACCCCGGTACGGGCGATGCCGCGAACAAAATCCGGGGCGCGGTTGATCATCGCTGTGGCCTCGTCCGACCACATGATAGTCTCTTCCGCGACCACGTCCGAGGGCGGGAAATGTTCGGCCTGACCGACCCAGACATGGCAACCCACCATGCGCAGCAGGTTTTCGGTATTGCCGCCGATATCCAGCCCATCATCCGCATGCACCCCGGTTTTACCGATCACTAACAGGCTGGCCTTGTGTTCATCCACGTATTTCTTGATCGCCTGATACGGTTTGCCTGCCACTAGCGCGCACACAATTTCGCTGCCTGCATCCTTGGCCACGGTTTGCGCCACGTTCAGATGCGCCTGATAGATTTTGGCAATGCCGTCATCAATCAGCTCTTCGTGCAGCTGTTCCTGTTGCTTGAAGCGGAACACTTTGCCCGCCTCTTCGTCCAGAACGGTCGAGATTTTGTTGAAGGCAACATAATGATAAAACGGGTCATAGGCGGCCACAACATGCACCGGCACGTCCAGCTTTTTGCCGATATCCAGCGCCGTCACCAGCGCGCCAAAGGATTTGGGAGACCCATCCATACCAACCACAATTGGCCCATCACCAATGGAAAGGCGGCGATCCTTGGCGACAAACACATCCATATTGGCGCGCCGCACCACCCGCTCGCACACCGTGCCAATGGTTGACCCGGCAACCGCCCCCAGCCCCAGCGCACCCATGAACAAAACGTCATGTTCGCCTGTGGCCATGGCCTGGGTCACGCAGGTATAGTTCTTGCCTTCGGGTGACAGGCGCTCAAAGCGTACATCGGCCTTTTTCGCCACAGCGGCAGCGGCGTCGTGATAGCTGTCGGAAATCAGCCCCAGCCCCATGCCGATCAGGTCTTCGTGCACGTCGCGCTGCTTTTCCATCTCGCTTTCGCGCTGATATTGCTCTGGCAACCCGCCTTCCATCTGCCGAAACCGCTGATCGTGCAGCTTGGCGGCATAGGCGTGGATACCGGTGATGTGACCACTGGCCAGACGCACTGCTTGACGCATGGCGTTATTGGCGTAATCGGACTGGTCCAGCGCCACCAATATCCGCGTCATAACTGCCGGAGCCGTGGCCGCCGCGTCCGTTGTTCCATCATCAATTGCCAGATTGGTCATGTTCTCTTATCCATCTGTTGCACAGCGAAACCCGACGAATTCCGCGTAAGTGTTTGTATAGTCACACATTCTGTTGCTTGCGACGGTCATGTGGGGCCGCCCATTCCAGCTGTTGCCCTTGATATAGGCGCAGGGTTCGCCGGGGATGCTTGCGTCAGCCTGGTCCGGAGGCAGGCATATTTCCGGCAGCACGCCCCCATTGGCCGCCGTAAGTTCCGTCAAAAGCGCGCGCATTTCAGGCGTTGCCTGTTGGTCCAGAACCACGTTGTCGCGGCAGACACCGGCGCGCGCGGTGCGGGTATCTGCCACCCATTCGGAAACATTGCCCGCCAGGCCGCGCACGCCGTAGGGGCTGATATCATCCGCGTGATCCGTCACCGGAACTGGACCCGTGCCGGTCAAATGGGCGCGGGTCAGGTCGGCGTCATCGCCCCAGGGGTAAATCCGCCCATCCGTGCCACGCGCCGCCTTTTCCCATTCGACTTCGGTCGGCAAGCGTTTGCCTGCCCAGGCGCAAAAGCTGGTGGCATCGTCATGCAGAACCCCGGTGACCGGCTGATCAGGGTGGTTGAATTCCGGGTCATCGGCAAAGGCCGCCGAGGTGTGGCCGGTGGCGGCCGTAAACTTGGCGTATTGCGCGTTTGTCACTTCGAACCGGTCAATGGAAAACCCAGCGACGCTGTAGGGCATCGGGCCATAAAGCCCAGTGTAAGAAACATATCCCAAAGTGGCCTGCCCGGCGGGGATTTTCACCATGTCGCCGTGGGCAGAGGGCCAAACCCCCAATGCCGCCGCCCCAAAGGCGACAGCCCCGGCACCAGCCACAGCCACCGCCACCGCCACCGCCGCGGATATGGCGATCAGGCGAATAGCCAATACCCCAGCAGCAACAAAACCACGGCCACGTTGACCAGGGCACCCGCCAAAACAAACGCATCAAACGTATTGATTTTACGATGTTTCAGCATGGGCTACCCTTTGGGTCTGTTGCTTAGTAGGACAGGTCCTTGGTCACGGCGCCACCGGCATCGACGGTGATTTCACCGACCTCGACCTCGCCCAGGAACCCGTGCCACATCATCACTTCGTAGGTGCCCGCCGGGATACCATCGATCGAGAAACCGCCAGCCTCGTCCACCACCGAATAATAGGGGTTCTTGGCGACAAACACGAAGCTGTGCATGAAATCATGGGCGTCGCATTCGACTTTCATGCCGTTGCCCCGGCGAAGTTTCACCTTTTTGGTGACCGTATCGCCCTTGCTGGGCTGCGATACATTCATCACCGTGCGACGCGCCTTGCCGATCAGTTCGTAGGTATGGATGTTGTGCAGGGTCATGTCTGAATTATTCGCCGTCAGCTCGCCCCCATTGGCCATCACGCCCAAAACCGTCGAAAATTCACAGCCTTCCTGATCGATGGTCAGGTTCATTTGTTCCGCGTCAAAGGCCTTGCCTTCGCCAACCTCGTTCAGGAACACCACCGCGTTCATCAGCTTGCCGTCACCGTTGATTTCCACAAACGGCACCTCGCGCGATCCCTCGCCGCAGATTTCCGGGTCTTTTGAAATGGTATAGCTGCGGGTGTCGGCCTCGGCAGCGCCGGCGGCCACGGTTCCGGCAAAGCTGCCACCATTGCTGACATCAACTTCTTTGTATCCCTTGGCGCTGGCCGTGGTGGCCAGACCAAGCAACGCCAGTGTCATGGCGGATTTTGCAAGCGTATACTTCATAGGATTTCCTTTCATTATGGGGGCCGTTCAGGCGACCAGCAGAGTTTGATCCGGCGTCTGCTCGGGGGCCTGCGTTTGAAAGATTTCAGCCAGCGCATCGATTGCCACCAACCACTGGTTCTTGCGGGCCTCGTCGTTTAGCAGGTCCAACAGCCGCGCAGCACCGGCATGTGGGGCGTATTCCCCCAGCAGCTTACCGATGTCGCGGCGATAGATACCGTCATTGCGCGCCGCAAATTCGACCAGCGCATCAACCCCGTCGTCACCACCAAGACGCGCCAGCGCACGGGCGGCAGCGATGCCAGCCCCAAGGTAGCTGTCGTTCAGCGCACCGGTCAGCGCATCGCTGACCACATTACGCCGATCCAAGCTTCGGATCGCTTCGACCCGCACCAGCTGATCGTGATGACCGACAAGGGCGACCAGCAATTCGTCGATGGCGTCGCCGGGAAGAAAGCCAAACAGACGCGTCGCCAGCACCCGAATTTCCGAGTTTTCACTGTCCAGCAGACCCTTTGCCGTTTCAAACAGGCTGTCCGGCAAATGACCGCGTGAGTCGCCATGTTCGGCCAGCGAAAACAGCACTGCCTGCCGGGTTTCTTCGTCGATATCACTGTTCAGGGACGCGATCAGCGCCTCGGTAACCTCGTCCTGTACCACCTGCCCCAGCAACCGCGCCGAAAACCGCTGAACATCCAGATACGGCGCCACTTCGGTGTCCCAGGACACTTTGCGCTTGGAAAACTTGCGGGTGTTGGTCATCGCCAGCAAGCGTTCCTGATCATCGTCCAAAATGATCTCTTGCAGCGGCGCTTTGGGTTGATCAGGCTCGTTGGCCATAATCGCGCGCAACGTCGATCCCGGCGCGGCATCTGCGGCCACCAATGGCAGGCTTTCATCAATCTCGCGGGCGATTTCCTCTAGCTCAGCCTGATCCGGCTCTGCTTTGGGCACCAGTTCGATCACCGGTTCAACCTCTTCCACTTCTGGTTCTTCCGGCGGCAGCACCAATTCGCCTTTCAGCGCGATCAGCAGGCCGACACCCGCGTCATTTGGCCAGACGGGATCGTTTGCAGCGATATTGGCAAGGGTTGTCAGGCTGGACAGGCGCATTTGCCGGTTCGGGTCTGCGGCCACTTCCAACAAGGCGGGCACAGCGGTTTCCCCGGCTTTTTCAAGGGTTTCCAGCACGCCAATGCGGAATTCATGGGGGATTTTTGCGTTGCCCAGCACATGCATAAAACCTTTGGCAACCACCGGGCCTTTTAGGGCAAACAGCGCCAGCGCTGCGTGTCTGGCGGCAGTTGGGTCGCCCTTAACGGTGTTTTTCACCGCGTCCACCTGTTCCTTTTCCCGGAAAGTCTCGGGGTGGGCGGCGATGATTTTGAACACTTCGACGCGCACTTTGGGGTCCGCATCGGCAATCAGGTCGCGCAGAACCGGCAAGTGGGCCACCCCGTGATGGTGCACAGCAGCGGCGCGCACGACGGCGTCGGGGTCTTGAAACATCTCGACCAAACGCGCATCGTCAGACGCCAGGTTTTCCAGCGCAAGGGCGCGGATCGCGGCGGATTTATCGGCCAGCATGTCGCCCAGCAGCGCGCTGAGATGCGGGTTATCCGACTGCCCCACGGCCCGGGCAACGCGCCGGACAAGGCGAGGATCGCCGCTTTCGTAAAAGACGCCCAGCGCCTGCGCCCCATCGTGGCCCATTTTGGCCAAAGCGCAAAACGCCGGTTCGCTAACATCCTGGCCCAATTCGTCGGCCATCGCGGTCAGAATTTCGGAAACCGCCTCTTCAACCTGAAAGTCGCCCAAAGCCTTGATCGAGGTCATCTGGATATCGTCCCAGGCGTCCCAACCATCGGTATAAAAGGCCTCTTCGTCCCAGGCGAATTGATCTTCTGAACGTGACACGGCCAAGGCGCGCAACAGCGGCACAACCGGTTGGTGGCGCATCGCCACAAGGGCCTTGATGGCCGCTTTCTTGACATCAGATTCCGGGTCGCCAACCAAGTTTTCCATCAGCTTGTCGGCTGTCTCTGGGTCCTGAATATCGGCCAGCGCCATCGCGGCATCGGTGCGCACATCCGGATCTTCATCCAGCAGCGCGGCGACCAGATCGCTGGTTGCTTTTGGCCCGCCGATGACCCCCAAAGCCCGGGCAGCCGCACAGCGATGAACGTCTACCTCGCCCTTCAGGATTTCGCTAAGTCTTTCTGCTGATTTGATTTTCATCTGACTCACTCATGGTTTGATGCGCTAAACTATCAACCCCGTCAGGCACGGCGTTGACCCAAGTCAAGGGCAGATCACCGGCCAGCGGATTCGCTCTGGCCGGTGATCATTTCGACCGTTCCGGGGCGCCCAAACCGGACGCCCCGGCATTTATCAAATAACGATGTCGCGCGGTGCAAAGGACATCGACCGGAAGGTGTGCTTGTAAGGCGACTCACCAATCTTGGTGACCTTCGCGATACCCATCTTGAAGTTGTAGTTACCGCTGATCCAATCGACGACCCGTCCGGCCAAAGCGTTGGCAGGCTGGCTGGCATGCAAGAAGTCCATATACATGACCCCCGGCTTAACCGCCCGCGTCACCATCGCCACCGCCGTTACCGCAGCTTCGCTAAGTTCGACGTTGCCGTTGGCCATCTGACCGGCGAACGAATAATCCGATCCTTCGACCCCCAGCGTGGTGTCCTTCAACGAAGGCACGCGGTCATTGGACAGCAGGACCATATCGCCACTTTCGATACCGCGGGCTGCGGCATCTTCGGTGTTGATCTCAACCCAGTTATCCGGCCAGCGCTGGACAATGTAGGGCCGCCGCGTGTCGTCGAAACCAGACTGCCAGCGTTCGTTGGCACGACCGGACGTACACCACAGTTCGTCGCCTTTTGGCTTCATCCATTCCCAATAATCCGAGAACAGATCCCAAGGCGATTTCTGGATGTTGCACTTGCCGGTCTGCGAATTGAAATGCGTCAACTTCTTGTTGTACATGTTCAACGCAGTCGGCCCGCCTGGCATCAGCTTACGTGTGGTGTCATGCAGACGAACGGTGCCTTCCAGCGTTCCATCCGGGTGCATATAGACCGGGCCCTGAATACCGTTGGTTCCCATTTCGCGGAACTTCTGGTGCAGGGTCTTGCCCTCGCGATGCGCTGCCACTTTGACCATGTTAAAGTCTTTGCGGCTGCCTCGGGTGAACTTGGCCAGTTCCTCGGCAACATCGTTAGAGTTTTCCCAATCAAAGCCCTCAAAGCCCATCTTTTTGGCCAGCTGGGCAATGATCCACCAATCCGGTTTCGCTTCTCCCGGTGCATCGTAGAACTTTTGATACAGCCGGATACGACGTTCGCCGTTGGCCCGCAGGAAATCCTCTTCGCCCCAGGTTGCCGCCGGAAAGATGATGTCCGCAAACTGGTTGCCGATTGGATCGACCAGATAGATATCCTGGTTGACAACCACCATGCCGCCACTATCAACCCGTGCTTTCAGGGTCTCAAGGATCTTTTCGCGGTTGATCGACTGGATCTGATGCGGGTTGCCACGGGTCAGTTCATGGAACCGCTGCGACAATTGCTGAGATCCCAACATCGACTGGATCCAGGTGGTGCCGATGACATGTGCCATACGGGTGTGGCCCGCCATGGTCCAGGTATCCGTGTCCAGCGCCCGACGACGACGACCCGGCAGCTTCATCGGCGATTTGTTGCGCGGATAACCCCCGCCACGTACACCGCCACGCTGGTGACCACCCGCCCGGCCAATAACCTGACCAGGACGTCCGCCTGCGCCGACAGTGATCCCAAGTGCGGAAATCGCCTGGGTATTGCCGGTGTTGTTGGACCAATAGAAGCCTTTTTCGATCATGATCGAAGTTTTTGGCCGACTGCCATCATCTTTTGGCTTGGCCATCATCTCGGCTGCCAGCTGAATTTTCGCAGCATCCACGCCCGAAACTTCGGCCGCGGCTTCCAGCTTGAATTCATCCTGTGCCAGCAACCACTTGGACCAGTCTTCAAACCCTTTGGTCTGGAATTTGCCCCAGGTTGTCCGCCACTGCCAAGGGGTGTTCCGTGTGCCCTGACCAAAGCCCGAGGAAGACCCCCACTGGTCATTAACCCACTTTTCGATCCACTCTTTGTCCTGCCAGCCGTTCTCGACGATGATCCGCGCAATGGCGTTGACCACCAACAGGTCTGTGCCGGGTGTCACGTCCAGCCACAGCCCGCCGTTCTGTTCGGCGTAAGCCACACCAGCGGTCTTGCGAGGCACCATAAAGATGGCCTTTTGACCATTCTGGATGCCCTTCATGATCCACTGCGTGAACAGGATCGTCTTGGTCTCGTAAGGGTCCGTGCCGCAGATCAACAGGGTTTCGGCGTTCATCCAGTCTTCGTAGGCCGGGCCGAAATTGTCGAACCCTGCATCCCGGAAACCGGGTGTCGAAGACACGTCAGACGGGGTGTCGTGGAAGGTGAAGTTTGCCGTGTTGATTGACCGCAAGGCGTATTTGGTGATCGCGTAGGTGTTCTCCATATACTGATAAGAGAACGTCTTGACGCCATAGGCATTGTGACCGTGCTTTTTGATCACGTATTTGCCGATTTCGGCGGCAATATCCAACGCAAAGTCCCATGGAACCGGTTGCAGGATGCCATAGATACGCATCATCGGCGACTTCAGACGGTCCCGTGTCGGGGTTTCCGGATTATAGCACTTCTGCGCGATACAGCCGCCACGAAGCGAGCTGTCGCCGTCGGTATTCACAAACTCGGTGTCTTTGTCGGGGATGATCACGACGTGGTGCGGCTCGCCTTCGTGCAGCACCACGTTGTGCTGGTTTGGGGCAACCCATGGGCCCAAAGGCGCCACCGGGAAATCTTCGCCAAATGCGTTTTCTTCGGCCTTCTGGCCACCGCGCTTGTCGCCTTTGACCGGCCAGCGATAGACTTTGTAACCACAGGCAACGATGCAATAATCGCAGGCGGTGGTGATCACCTCGGCATCTGCCGGTGGCAGGGGCCCGTGTTGATCGGGGATGTAATACGGAGTTGACATGTTTTTCCTCTCCTAACCTTGAAGGTTGTCGTGACGGCCGTAGATCAGCCCGAAAATTCCGGTGGCGTAGATATCGTCACCATCCAGTTCCAGCAGGATCTGCGGCAGGCTTTGATAGGCTTGCCCTGAAATCAGGATTCCGTGCCGTGTCAGGTCATATGTCGACAGGTGCAACGGGCAGGCGCCCAGGGATTTCGTGTCGGCCTTGTAGCTGTCAAACAACGTGCCACCCTGGTGGGTGCAGGCGTAATTGAACGCGACCACGTCCTGTTCCGGGCCGATGCCGCCACCGGCGCGAACGCCCATTTTGACGATCATGTTGTCGCTGTATTCGCCTTCGTCCGGGTAGTTGAAGTCAAACGGAACATCCGTTTTCAGATCGGACAGTTTGCCAATCAGCTTGCGCGGATATTCGGTGATTTGCGCCGGCACTTGCTTGGCCTGCGCCGTGCCCGGATCAAGGGTGATCATGATGGTCGTGGTGACCCCTGCCCCGATCAGGAATTTACGGCGGGATACCAGGCACTTGTGCCCAACGGCCTTGGCGGCTTCCTTGCGGGTCATCCCCGTTTCGGCTTTTACATCTTGTGACATATTTTTTCCTTTTCCAATGCTCACTCGGAAGCCATGGCTTCGTAGGGTGGCAAGACAGGCGGTTCGACTTCCAGTTCGTCACCCGAAAAGGCTTCGAGGAAGGCAACCAGTTGGCCCACTTCGTCGTCGTCCAAACCAAGCGGTTTGATCAGGTCGGATTTGGTTGATGACATGGTGCCGTCGGTAAAGTCGTTTTCACCGCCACCGGCGTTATAGAACTGAACCACTTCTTCGAGATCCCAGAACGCGCCATTGTGCATATACGGTGCCGTGTAGGCGGTATAGCGCAGGGGCGGGGTGCGGAATTTCCCCATGTGGTCCTTTTCCTTGGTGCGGAAATAAAGGCCCGGATCATCCTTCAGAACCCGGTACATTTCCTGGGTCACGCCCTTGGCAAAGATTTCATAGCGAAAGGTCACCTGCGCCAGTCCATCTTCTTCCCAACGCTCTGCGGGTGGCACGCCGATATTATAGTAATTCTCGTCCGTGGCCTGCGCGCCGTTGTGGCACTGAATACAGCCCGCCTTGCCGTTAAACAGCTCCATCCCGGCGATCTGTTCTTCGGTCAGCGCGCTGGTCTCGCCGCCCAGATATTTATCAACCGGGGTGTCGTTGACGATCAGCGTGCGTTCAAACGCGGCAATCGCCGCCCATGCGTCGCCGATCAGCGGCCATTCGGTGCCGAACACATCGTTAAAGCGCGCCACGTATTCCGGGATGAACGCCATCCGGGTTTCCATCACGTCGTTCTCGCCGTTCCCGGCAACCGCACCCTTGGCAGCAGACGGCGCCTGCTTTTCAAGCGAGGCAGCGGACCCGGCCCAAAACAACTGGCCCAGATAGGCCGAGTTGATCACCGACTGGCTGTTGCGCCAGTGAACGGTGCCCGGATAGCCGCGTGACAGGCTGTCGCCAAACCCCCAGCCCTGATCGGGCTCGTGGCAGGTGACACAGGCGGTCGATGCGTCGCCACCGATGCGCGGATCCCAGAACAGGATTTTGCCCAGTTCAACCTTGGCATCCGTCATCTTGTTATCCAGCGGAATGGGCGGATCGCCCAACGGGGCCAGGGCTGGATATTCCTGCGCCTGAGCCATCGCTGCCGAGGCGGCGATTGCCGCAACACCGGCCA
The DNA here is from genome assembly GCA_047639325.1 of Paracoccaceae bacterium. GTDB lineage: Bacteria > Pseudomonadota > Alphaproteobacteria > Rhodobacterales > Rhodobacteraceae > NVQY01. The sequence goes on from JBLINN010000001.1 coordinate 52,624, forward strand.
GCAGAGTAAGTTTGTTTGTCATTGGTTTCATCTTTCCTCTCCCGTCCTAGTTCTGAACTTCGCGCCAGTTTTCGATGGTCGGATAGTTGGTTGAAATAGGATCGGGCCAGACGTGCTCAGGACCGGTCAACGGATCACCAGACAGCGCCTCAAGGAAGGCAACAATGTCTTTCTGTTCAACAAATGTCAGGCCAAGCGGCTTGATGCGTTCGTCTTTGTTAGCGTCATCGCCACCACCGGCGTTGTAAAAGGCCACAACCTCGAACAGCGAACCAAACATGCCGTTGTGCATGTAGGGCGCGGTGTAAGACAGCTCGCGCAGGGTGGGCGTATTGAACGACCCAATGTCGGACCCATCTGCCGGATGGCGGATAATCTGCGCACCCACGTCGCGGCGGATGTTCATGTAATTCTCGATGCCCATGAACTGCGCAAAGGCCGCAAAAGTCATGTGGCGCATCGGGTCGGACCAGATGTCGGGGTTCTCTGGCGTGCCGATGTTATAGGCCTGATCGTCAGTCAGACGCCGGCCATTGTGGCACGAGATACACCCGGCTTTGCCTTCAAAAAGCTCCTGACCGCGCTGTGCGCCGTCAGACATGGTGCCTACGTCAAAGGGCGCACCGCGCGATGTCAGCGTTGCCAGATATTCCGGGATCGCCTTGCGGATTGACCCGTTCGACGGCTCGCCATATCCGGCCTCTTCGAACATCTTCACATAAATAGGGTCTTGCTTGACGCGTTCTTGCATCAGGCGCATGTCCATGTTCATCAGGTAATCTTCGGTGATCATTTCGCGGGTCACGTCGTTCAGGTTCGTGCCCAGACGCCCGTCGTGCATCCAGTTGGCGGCCAGCGCGGTGTTGATCAGGGTTGGCGTGTTGCGGAACCCTTTGGAACCCGGGTAGGCCAGCGACAGCGCCAAACCATCGGAATAGCCGTTTTCCGGCTGGTGGCAGCTGGCGCAGGATATCGCCGCGTCGCCCGAAAGCCGCTGGTCAAAGAACAGGCGCTGTCCCAGCGCGGCCTTGGCCTGGTTGATTTCCGGTGCCACGATCGGCCCCAGCGGTACTGTGTCCGCAAAGACGGTTCCGGCCAGCAAGGTTGCCCCCATCAGCGAGGCCCCCAATGTCAGCGCAAATCCGCGTTTGGATCGAGATATCGTCATTGATTTCCCTTTCTTGTTAAAAATGTCTCCGGCTCGGAAATCGCGAAACGGATTGGTGTCCTGCGGGCAAAGTCGCAACCCCACCCCCCAAATTCATTGACGGGCGTCAAGATTCCGCGATTTAACAAATTTTTACATCTGCGCCGGGGTCGGGCGGGCAGGATGTCAGGCGGTGAACCGTCTGCGGGCACGCCAGCCGATCAGCAGAAAAACCAAACCCGCCAGCAATCCCGCCACAACCGCTGTTGCGATGGTTTTTGTCGGGTTCTCCACCGGCTCCAGCAGGATCCAGTACCAGGCGGTAAAGCTTTGGCGCAGGCCGATCTCGCCATTCAGCCCATCCCAATTGGCGAAAGCGATGGGGGTATAGACCCCTTCGTCAAATTGCAGATCCTGCGGCGTGCCAGTGTCCAGCGCGCGGGTAAACACCACCTGCCAGCGGCCATCTTTCCAAGTGCCTGTGGCCCTTAAATCTGAGCTGTCGGCGCGCGGCGTAGGCGCCTTTTCCTGCCCCTTGGCATCACTGATCACCACGGTTGCGGGCAGTTCCGGATCCTGCGAGGGCGCCGTCCAGTGCCAGATATTCACCGAGTTCTTGCGATCACCCTGGCGGAAATAGGGTTTCTCGGCCGTGCCAGTCAGCGCCGCCGGTATCTGCACCGCAATCGCGTCGCGTGTGGCGGTGACATCGTCCAGCGCATATTGCTGTTCCAGCGCGGATCCCGGCACCGAATAGGTGCGGTCATCCACATCAACGCGCAGCGCGATATCATCGGCATTATACAGCGCCCGCACCGTCACCATCTCGTTCAGGGAAAAGAACAACCGCGGTTCCTTGATAACGTTGGGCGACAGGCGGAAGGTCATCGCCGGGGCACCATCCCAGGCAGGATCATCGCCATCGCTGGGCAGATCGCCATCGACACGCACCGCGCGGATCACGCTGTCGCCCTTGCTAAGCGGCGTCGCATTATTGCGCAGGGTCATCACGTAATTCGCCACCGCCCAGCGGTCTTCCAGGCTCATATTGGTTGAATGTTCCGGCATCGGCGTGCTGGGAATCCCCGCTGACAGGCGCTGAAACACGTCCTTAGCGTCCACCGACCAGCGCCAAGTTTCAGGCTGGGTCAGGTTGCGCGGCCAGATGCGGTTTTCCCAATCATCCGCCAGCCGCTTGCCCGACATGATGTTGCCGCGCCCTGCATTGCCGTGGCATTCGCGGCAGGCCTTTTCGAATTGCACCCGACCATTGGCCAGCGCCGCATCGGTCACTTCGGGCGGGGTGCCCAATTCAATCGCCGTCAGGCCCAGATCTTCGGCGGTTTCTTCCTCCCAATATCCGAAGGTTTTGATCTTATAGATCAGCGCATCAATTTCAGCGTCACTCAGGATGGTTTTCCAGCCTGGCATCGCGGTGCCCGGCAGCCCTTCGCGGATGGTTTCGCGCAGGTCGGCATCAGTGGGGAATTCGCTGTCGGAATCGGTGGTCTTGTATTTGAACAAACCCAGGGTGAAATCACGCGGCGCCGGATACATCCGCTCTGCCGCAATCCCCAGCCCGTCGCCGTCATCGCCGTGGCATTGCGAACAGCGCTTTGTATAGATCGCATCAACCGCGCCTTCGTCCAGCGCAGCGCCTTCGGCAGCGGTGTCAGAACCCTCTTCCGCCCCGCCGGTGCTTTCCTCCAGCTCCCACGATCGCGGCTCAAACCCGGTATAGTCATATAGGAACGAGATGATTTTCCACACCTCATGCTCTTGCAGCATATCCTCCCACACCGGCATCGCCGACGCCCAAGGCGTACCTTCCACCGGCAGGCCCGGGCCGCCTTTGGTAATACGCCAGAACAGGAACGCCTCTTGCAGCTGGGCGATGGTGCCCACGTCTTGAAAGTTGATCGGGCGCGGGGTGAACGCCCCGGCGAAATGCCCGGCCCCGTCCAGCAGGTCGCCGTGGCAGTAAACGCAGTTCTCGTAATACAGCCCCGCCCCCTCGGCGACGATCTCGCGGTATTCGTCCGAGGCTTCGTCAAATTCCGCGCGGAACGGGTTTTCCAGCGTCAAAAGGTTAAAGGTCTTGCCATAGGCCTTCAGACTGGAGGGCGGCGCTGGGTGGACGGTGCGCAATTCAGCAGGCGACACAATCGACGGCTTGACGATATCATAGGTCAGCGCGCCCACGCCGGCGACCGTGGCCACAAGGGCAACCGCGCGCAAGACCTTGCGCTGGGGCGAGCCGAACAGCGACACCAGCGGTGCAAAGAACCGCCCAGCAGTGGCATTGTCAAAGGTTACCACCAGCAAAACGCCGACGGTGCAGATGATCATGTACTGGATCAGCAAGGACGCGGGCAAAGGCGGGTTCAGGATGTGGGCGAACACCGCGTAAAGACCACCAAGAACCACCAGGGCCAGCGTCAGGGGATGTTTCAGGAATGCCATAATCGTCCCCTATTCCGGCAGGTTCATCAGATAGTCGAGCAGCAGGGTCATTTCGCCCTCGGTCATGTCATCACCAAAATAGTCGGGCATCAGGTCGGCCTCGTAACCGTCGGCGATCTCGGCATTCGGGTCGATGATCGACGCCTTCAACGCCTCGCGGTTCATGCGCGCGCCAATACCGTTCAGCTTTGGCCCCATGTCGGCCTCGCTGCCTTGCAGATCATGGCACCCGGCACAGCCGTATTCGTCGATTACCCCGGCGGCGTCGGTGATCGGACCGCTGTCTTCAGGTTCTTTGCTGGGGTCCGGTTCCGGCAGGGTCAGCAAGTGATCAACGATCAGCAGCAATTCACTGGCGTGCATGTCCCCACCAAAGCTGTCGGGCATCAGGCCTTCGTCATAGCCGGCCGCGATCTCGGCATTTGGGTCCAGAATCGCCCCCATCAATTCACTGCGGCTCATCCGGTTGGCAATGCCCCCCAAAGCCGGGCCAAGATCGGCGCCGCTGTCGTTCAGATCGTGACAGGCAGCACAGGAAAACTTGTCCAGTGCGGCGATCACGTCGGTTTCCGGGGCCTCGATCATGCCATCACCGATGGCCGGGGCCGTATCCACCGGCGTGTCTTCGGCCGAGGGCAGCGGCACGGTTGGCCCCATCCCGGCGCGGTCCTGCAAAAAGGCGATGACAGCGTTGATTTCAACGGCGCTCAGTTCAATTGGCGCCGCATCCACCACCGGCATCGGGCTTACGCTGTCATTGGTGCCCTTTTTGCCAAACCCGGCGACCACATAGGCTGATGGGGCCTGCATCGACTCGCGCAGATAACCCTCGACCGCTTTTGGCCCTTCGCCCCCCGCCGCAACGCCGGAATACCCCGCATCGGCCAGCCGTTCGGGGAAGGTCGCGGCCAGGTCCATTTCCAGCGTATCAGGTGCGCGGCCCATACCATTGTGACACAGCGTACAAGTCCCCTTGCCGGAAAACAGCCCCTCGCCCAGGGTGATCATGCCCGCCATGTCCAGCCCTTCGGTCGAGACTTCGATAGGTTCGGACAGGTCCGGTTCAACCTGTGGCAGGATATGCGCAAAAACCGCGTAGAACCCCAGCAGGACAAGGCTGAAAGTGATGACGCGCAGGAAGGTCATGATGACAGCTCCGCACCTTCTTGCTTGGTCTGGCCGAGGCGCGACAGCCAGAACACAAACACCATCACCGCCATAAAGGCCAAGGTGATACCGGTGATCGTATTGCCCGCATCCCCCAGCGTGGGGATGTAATTCTCGGGCGAATTATCCTTCATCACCGTGTAGACATGCCAGTTGGTGCGCAGGGACGACCGGATATAACCCATCAGCCCCATCAGCCAGGTAAACGCCACCGGCAGCACAAACAGCGCATATTGCGACCGCTCGGTCATACGGCCCCAATGCACCTTTTCCGACGTGGCCCCGCGCAGCATGAACACGTCAATAATCACCGACCCGATGATGATGCTTAGCGTGGTGATCACCTGCGGCACCGAGGCGCCGACTTTGTAAACCGTGGGTGTGATATAGCCGTAAATCCCGGCGCCCACGATATTGGCGATGCCCACGACATACAGCGCCACAACCACCATATTGGCGGATTTGGCCCACGACACCACGGGGATACGGGACGACCGGTAGAACATCTGGAACGACAGGAAGGTGAACACCAGCATCAGGTTCACAGCGGTATTCTTGGCCGGCATAATCCCCAACGGCCCAAGGATTTTATGATGCGTGCCGCCCAGGTTCTGGATCTCGGCGGTGGTCAGGATCAGCGTATGCGGCGTGACCCACACCAGAAACCCGGCAACAATCACCACAGCGATATATTTGACGTATTTGGCATATTGCGCCCCGCGATCCGTGCGCATCAGGCCGGACCACAGATAGTAATTCGCGGCCAGCATAATCGTCCCGATCAGCACCGCCTGAATGATGAACAACCACGCCAGAATGCCCCCCATGGCGGTGATGCCCATCTGCTGGCTATAGGCGTAAATCTCGGCCATCAGCCAGTATCCGGCAAAGGGCAACGGCAGGAACCCCAGAATGGCGATAAAGTTGGACGTATAACCCATCCAATCGTAATGCGCCTTTTTCGCAGGGTCCTTTTCCGCCAGGAACATATAGGCGGCATAGCCCCCCACAATGGCCCCGCCATAGGCGATATTGGCCAAGAACCGGTGCAGATTCAGCGGGTTCCACAGCGGGTTGCGCGTCGCCTCCCACACGGTGCCGGTGATCGCCCCGTCGGGGGCAATCCCCGAGGGCGACATCATGAAGCTGGTCCAGGCATTGGCCACAAACATCAACGTCAGGCCAACGGTATTAAGCACAAGGCCAATTGACATGTGGTAATATTTGCGATTGCCCCGCCGCAGCGCGTCCCACGAATAAAAGTAGATATACAGCGTGACGCTTTCCAGCCCGAACAGCGCCGCATAGATCAGCATCTGACCACGGAACACCTTGATCAGATAGCCCATCAGATGCGGGTAAAACACCAGCAGCGTCAGCAACAGTCCCCCGCCCACAAGCGCGGTTAGCGAATAGGCGGCCATGGTGATCTTCATGAACTCCCGCGCCATCGTGTCAAACCGGTCATCGCCGGTCACCACGCTGATGAATTCGGTGGATATGGCGAACAGCGGCACCGCCAGCACAAAGGCCGCCAGAAACAGATGCATCTGCGCCATCGACCAGGCCAGGGTGCGGGCCGAGATGCCAGCAATCACCGGATAATCCATCCGCGACGGCTTGGGCGCGCCTTCCAGCGCGACGGCAGCGTCAGACGACGCGGCGGCCAGATCGGGCAGAACAAGGCTGGCGAATGCGGCGGTGATGGCGATCAGATGCGCGGTTTTCATGTCACGCCCCTATTGCGGCATCAGATCAGCGCCGACAGGCAGACCCTGCGCTTGCATGATCGACTTATCCATTAAGTAGAAAAACGCCGCCCAAACGACCAACGCCCCCACAAAAACCACCAAACTGCGTCCTGTCATCCTGCCGTCCCAGCCAATTTCTAGTGAACCGAGATCACGCCGTGATCAAAGATCAGCAACCACCAGAAGAAATAAATCATCGCGACCGCAGTCGCGGCGAAGACCAGCTTGCCAAGGGTTGTGCTTTGTTTGCCATCTGCCATTTCAGCCCTGCCTCGACATGCCGTTTCAGATCTGGAAACGATCACGTTCTGCAATTCATGTAATTGACGGACGTCAAGTTTTTCGCCTGTGCCCCTTCCTGTGCCCCTTACGGTGGCGCGCTAAAACGCCACGCCACAGGCCTGAGAAATCTGCTGGCGAAGCCGGGCCATATAGGCATCCAATGCCTCGTCTTCTTGCTGGGGCACCAGAAAGATCAGCTTGGCGGC
>JBLINN010000002.1:0-44888 GCA_047639325.1 Paracoccaceae bacterium
CCCAATATCGTCGGCGTGCATCAGGTATTTGAGGAAAACAGCACCGCCTATATGGCGCTGGATTTCATAGATGGCATGGACATGCTTAGCGTGATTGACGAGGCGCCACAGCGGCTGACGCCGGAATTGATCCGCTCGGCGTTGATGAAATCGTTGGGGGCAATCAGCTATATTCACAATAAGGGCATCCTGCACCGGGACATATCGCCGGATAATTTCCTGCTGGATGGCGCCGACAATCTGACGCTGATTGATTTTGGCGCGGCGCGGGAACATGCGACCAAGGCCCACCGCGAATTGTCGACGTTGCTGGCGGTGAAGGATGGCTATTCGCCGCAGGAATTCTACCAGCCCGGCGTGACGCAATGTGCCGCTAGCGACCTCTATTCGCTGGGGGCCACGTTTTATCACATCATCACCGGGTATGCGCCGCCGCACAGCCAACAGCGTCTGGCGGCTATCGCTGCGGACAAAAAAGACCCGTATCGTCCGCTGGTGACCATCACTCAGGATTTCGACCGGGATTTTCTGGCGGCGATCGACAAGGCGCTGGAAGTGTTCCCCGAAAAACGTCTGCAAAGCGCGCAGGAATGGGGCGAAGCGATTGATGCCGAACGGCGGCGTCAGGCGGCCGAGGCTCGTGCCAAGCTGGACACGACTATTCAGCTGAAGATTTCCAAACTGGTGGCCGACACCAACAGCAGCCTGCACGCACCAATTCCCGGTGACACGGCAAAGCCCGATCATCAACCCGAGCAGGTCGTCGTGCAGCGCCGGATGGTCCGCCCCCCAAGCGCGCCGCAACAGGACATACGGGAAAAGACCCCGCCGGTGGATATGTTCGGAACCCCGATTGACGATGTCGAGGCCTGGTTGCGGGCGCAGGATCGTCTGGCACCACGGAGGAAAAAGCCTAAGCCAGACCCGGCATCCAAAGGCAAATCCAGTGCTAAATCGAAGAAAAAAAGTGGGCCTGGCGAACCGTCACAGCGTGGCCCAAACCGATCCAGGTTTTTCCGAGCGCTGGTTGGGCGGTTGTCGCCGTCTGGTCCGACAAAACCCAAGAAACCCTAATACAGATAATCCGCCCAATACAGATAACCGAAGGGAACCCCGATGAAATTCATCCGAGATATCATTTCCGAAAAGGCCAATCTAGCCGGGCGCACCGGACACACCGGGCGCACTGGGCGCGAGACGCCAGAACGCGACATGGCATTGGAGAGTTTCCGGGATCAGGGGGTTCCGATGGATCAGACAGATGATTTTGCCGCCGATCTGGCTGATGCGGATGTTGATCTCGTCCACAAGGTTGCCTCGGGTGGTCAGTCGCTAAGTGGCGCGCTGGGATATGCATTTGCAGCCGAAGCCCCGGAAAAATTTGAGGCCCTGTATAAAGACGTCGCCTTGGACCCGCCTGAGATGGACTATGGCGACCCGGTTGGTGATGACGGTGATCATGACGGGTTGACCGACACTGCGCTGCTCGAGCCTTTGGACGACGGGAACACCGAAGATGCCAGTGAGTTGTTTGGCGATTTGTGGCCGGAAACCAAGATGGACACCCCCGAAACCGATGCTGGCCCTGTTGCTGATGAACCGCCGCTGAATGCCGAGATTGACATGGATGCCCTAAGGTCGATCCAGGACATTGCGACCCCAGCAATACCCCCACTTTCGATGCCTGAAATGTCTGAAACGCCTGAAATGCCTGAGATGGCGGCAGCGCCGGTTTCGCCCCCGGCGCGGCCCGCGACACGTGCGGTTCTTTCCGATGGCGCGCCAGAGCGACCCGCACCCGCAGCCCCCGCAGCCCCCGCAGAAGACCTGTCAGCGTTTCAGCGGATGGTGCGGCGCGAAAAACAGACGTCGCCAGACGTGCCTGCGCGTCAGGTACAGCCTGCCAGTGATATGCGCGACGAAACGTCGAATATCATGCCCGCAGAAATCTCCGCAGCCCCCGCTGTGGAGATGCCAAAAACCATCAAGGTCCCCGCCCCGGCCTCTGGCCGCGCAGGGCGGCATGCGGGCCGGGTAAAGACCCGGCTTTTGGGGTTCAACACCGCACAAGACAGCGCGCTGGACCCGTTTGACAACCGGCCAAGCCCCGAACCGGCTGCGGCGTCGATATACCCGGTTGGATGGATGGTTGTCATTGACGGACCCGGACGCGGCAATGCGTTTACGCTGTTTGATGGCGTTTCGCAGATTGGGCGCGGCGAAGGTCAGGCGATCCAGCTGGATTTTGGCGATAACAGCATTTCGAGGTCCAACCACGCGGCGATTGCCTATGACGGCGAACAGCAAAGCTTTTTCGTGGGGCATGGCGGCAAGGCCAATCTGGTGCGTCTGAATGGCAATCCGGTGCTGAGCACCGAGCAATTGGCCAACGGTGCCGAAATTCGCATCGGTGAGACGACGCTGCGGTTTGTAGCGCTGTGCGGAAACGAGTTCGATTGGGGTGTTTGCCAGGATGACGATGTTGAAAATGCTCAGTTCGGGTAAAATCCATTACGATGTTGCCTCGGCGATCAGCCTGGGCCAGCGCGAGTTCCAGGAGGACGCGGTGATCGCGGATTTCCCCCTGGGGTCCGAGTTGGGCTTTGCTGTGCTGGCCGATGGTATCGGCGGTCATGCGGCCGGCGATATCGCCAGCAAGATTGTCGTCACCGAGGTGTTCAGCGAGCTAAAGCTGCAAACCGGCGACCCGAAACAGATGGAACGCGACATATCCAAGGTTCTGCTGGATGCAGCGAAAACCGCCAATGACTGCGTGCGTGCGCATTCCAGCGCATACCCCGGGACAAGGGGCATGGGGGCCACGTTGGTGGCGCCGGTGCTGATGGGGGATCGCCTGTATTGGGTTTCGGTTGGGGATTCGCCGCTGTTCCTGTTTCGGGACGGCAAGCTGGAGCAGTTGAACGAAGATCATTCGATGGCACCGCAGATCGACTATCTGGTGCGCAGCGGAGTGATGGATTCTGCGGTGGCGATGAACCATCCTGATCGTAACTGCCTGACATCGGTCCTGATTGGTCAGCACATCCCGCAGATTGACTGCCCGAAAGAGCCGGTTGTGCTGATTGATGGCGATATTCTGATCGTGGCCAGCGACGGGCTGCAGTTTCTGGACAATGACGAAATCGCCGAGTTGCTGGCGGATCAGGCCAAGGGCACAAGCGCCGAGATAACGTCTGTCCTGCTGCGGTGCCTGGAAGAATTGGCCGACCCGGATCAGGACAATGTGTCATTCTGCGTCATCAAGGTGCGAAAATCCGCCAAGGCGGCGCTTGCGGCGCCTGAGGTGCAGGAAAGCCCTCGGCGCGTGTCCTCGCAGCGGAAGAAAAGAAAAGTGACGATCATGGCGACGGCGTCCGAAAGGGGCCTGGCAATGATGTACCGCGTATCTTCGGAGAAGACTGCATGACTAAAGCGCTGGCCACAGATATGGTGCTGGAACAACTGGAAAGCGCGCTGGGCGCTGGCCAGTTCCCGGCCGAGGCAAAACAGCGGGGGGCGCTGTTGCTGTCCCGGCTGAAATCGCCGGTTCAGATTGTTTTGTTGGGGCGCGAAGGCAGTGGTAAGTCGCGGCTTGCCAACATGCTGCTTGGCGATGCGGTGATGCCAACCGTGCCGGACGTTCCGGCGCTGGAGATTGCCGCAGGACCGGTGCCCAGAACCGTGTATCTGATGGAAGACGGGTCCAGCCAGCAACAAGAGGCTGGTCAGCCGGTGCCGCCGGGCACGGCGATGGTTCGGGTGGAATATCCGTTGCCGGTGCTGAATAAGTTAAACCTGACCGAGGTCAGCCTGACAGGCAGCCCGGCAAACCAGAAAGCTGCTGCCGATTGGGCGATGCAGCGAGCCGATATTGTGTTGTGGTGCACGCAAAGCTTTGACGCCACCGAACAGGCGCTGTGGAGTTCGGCGCAGGATGCCCTGAAAGATCACAGCTTTTTGGTGCTGACCAAGGCGGATCAGCTTTTGATGAAAGGCACGTTGCCAGAGCGGATCGCCCAGCTGGGCGATATCGTTGCCGAAGAATTCTATAGCCTGTTTCCCGTGGCCACCCTGCAGGCAATCACCGCACGCGGGCCGGATGGCACCAAGGACAAAGACCTGTGGGATGCCAGCGGCGGCAAGGCGCTGTCGGATGCCATTGTGCGACTGGTCGATACTGGCCGCTCTGCCGATACTGACAATGCGCGGATGTTCCTGAGCCGCTATGCGGCGGTGTTGCCGCAGATGACCAACCGCGCCAAACCGGCCGCGCCGAAACCCGCGCCATCTGTTGCCACGCCGCAGCCCGCCCCCCAAGCCACGGCGCAACAAGCCGCCGACATGGGCCAGGCCGCCAAAGAGGTTTTCAACCAGGCGTTGGAGTTCCTGAAAGGCCGGGCCAACACATTGATCAGCACGTTGGATGAAAACGGTCCCGACAGGCAGGCCAATGTGCTGGATCATTGTCTGGAAACCGCCAGCACCCTGACCGACATGATGATGGATATCGACCTGTCCAGCCCGACCGTGGTGGAATTTCAGGATGATGTGCAGGAATGCACTGACATGATGGTGTTGTTTCAGCTGGAAAAAACCGAAGACGCCGCAGCAGATGCCGTCACGTTGCTGTTGCAGCTGAAAAAGGAAATGTCCGAGGCCGCTGTGGCCTGAGGTCTGTTAAATTTGCCGTTTCTCGCCGGGCCACAGCCCCAATATCACCACATTTTTGCGTCTATCCTGCGTGGGACAGTCAACAACACACGTCACTTTGGATGTCAGGCAAAACGGTCTGATCTGACCGGGGCACCCCAAGGATGACGCAACAAGCTGCCGGGTTAAATATGGAAATCGAAGCAACAAATGACAGTGCAACCGAAATCCGGGCATCGGGGCGGCCAACCAATCTGAAAACCGGGCTGGAACCGCTTGCGGCGTTTGCCGCCAAGATGCAGAAACTGGATTTGGCGCTGTCAAAGCTGGCCGATCTTGGCGATGCCAATACCGGTAAAAGCGTGGGGCGTCTGCGCCAGTCGCTGGCCGACTTTGAGCCCAGCGTGACCCTGCTGGGTCAGGTGAAATCCGGCAAGACATCGCTGGTCAACGCCATGGCCGGGTGGGCCGATCTGCTGCCTGCGGATGTGAACCCGTGGACATCTGTTGTGACGTCATTGCATCTGACGCCCGAGGCCAAGCGCGTCGCCAGCGGCGCAAAGTTCCGGTTTTTCGCCGAGGATGAATGGGACCGTCTGCTGAACAAGGGCGGGCGTCTTGGCGAATTGGCGGACCGGGCTGGCGCCGACAGCGAATTGCAGAAAATCCGCGAGCAGATTCAGGCGATGCGCGAAAAGTCCAAGGCACGGTTGGGCCGCAAGTTTGAGCTGCTGCTGGGGCAGGAACATGAATACAGCTATTTCGACAAAAACCTTGTCGAACGCTATATCTGTCTGGGCGATCACTTTGACAGTGACGAACCGGACGCGATTGCCAACAATCAGGGGCGGTTTGCGGATATCACCAAATCCGCCGATCTGTTCCTGCATTGCGACACGCTGCCATCCCGGCTGTGTATCCGCGACACCCCCGGTGTGAATGACACGTTTATGATGCGCGAACAGGTGACCATCCGCGCCATCCGTGACAGCCGCCTGTGTGTGGTTGTCCTGTCGGCGCATCAGGCGCTGAGTTCGGTTGATATGGCGGTGATCCGGTTGATTTCAAACCTGAAATCCCGCGATGTGGTGATCTTTGTCAACCGGATTGACGAATTGCAGGACCCGGTGCGCCAGGTTCCCGAGATCCGCGACAGCATTCTGCAAACTCTCAAGGATCAGAACGGCCCGGTTGACGCCAACATCGTGTTTGGCAGCGCCTATTGGGCCAATCGGGTGCTGGCGGGGGATTTGGAAAACATGTCCGAGGAAAGCACCGCGACCTTGCTGAACTGGGCCGAAAATTCGCTGTCAGCGGCGCATGATTCAGAATCGGCGCCCAACATGGTGTGGGAATTGTCTGGCCTGCCAGCGCTGTATCGGGCGCTGTCTGCCCGGATTGTCGAGGATCACGGCCAGGAGACCCTGAACAAGATTTCCCGCAGCGCGATCAATATCGCCAACAGTCTGCAAGTGGCCGAGGCGGTGACCATCACCGGCACGCAAGCATCCGACCATATGGACGCGCAGGCCATAGAATCCGAATTCAGCGATCTGGCGCAGCGCCATATCCGCGCGTTGAACAGCGAATTCGACAGTCTGATCAAGGGCTATCACAAACGCGCCGACCGGGCGCATGGCAGCTTTCTGGATCGGGCCACCCATTCGCTGATCGCCCATCTGGAAAAATGGGGAGAGGATCAGGTCTGGGAATATAACCCGACCGGGCTGCGGATGTTGCTGCGGTCGGCCTATAACGTGTTTGGCACGCGGGCGCAGTCGACATCCGAATTGCTGTACGAGGCGGCGGCGGCTGATATCGCCGCGCTTTACGGGCAGGCCTTTGGGCGCGCTGTGGATGGCATTTCGATCGAGGCACCGATTGCCCCGCATATCCCGCCGCCGGTGTGTCTGGGCCAGTCGATTGCGCTGGATTTCAAGGATGGCTGGTGGAAAAGCTGGTGGCGGCGGCGGCGCGGTTATCAGGCCTATGCCGAAAGTTTCCAAGAGATGATCCGGGCCGAAACCAGCGATATCCTGTCAGAGCTAAAGCACGATCAGGCCGATGCTGTGCGCGATTCTGCCAAGGCGGTGCTGCGCGAGTTCCTGGACGAACAGCGCGGTATTCTGGCCGGTTTGGCCAGCAAAACCGACATCAACGCGGCAGATGCCCACGAAGCTTTTGGCAATGCATCGAATATGGAACGTCGCCGGGTGCTGGAAAGCACGATGGAAACCCTGTCGCGCTGTGCGGCGTAAAGGCGGGTCGCGAAATAATGATCAAAGGATCAGGTTGAGCAGATGAGCAATGACACCCACACCTCTCCGCTTGCGCAGGCTGGGGAACCAGACGCCCCTCGCAAGCCCCGGCTTGCCCTGATGGGCGAATTCAGCGCGGGTAAAAGCACGCTGTCCAATCTGTTGCTGGGCGCGGATCCGTTGCCGGTCAAGGTGACGGCGACCCGGCTGCCGCCCATCTGGATTTCCTATGGCGACGAACCGGCGATGCGCGAAGATATGCAGGGCAATTGCAGCCCCATCGACATCCAGGCGCTGGAAAAGGTTCAGCTGGAAGACACCCGGCTGATCCGGCTTTACCTGAAATCCGACGTGTTGCAGTTGTGTGATCTGATCGACATGCCCGGAATTTCTGACCCAAATATGGCCTCGGATGTGTGGCAGAATGTGATCGGCGAGGCCGATAATGTGATCTGGTGCAGTCACGCGACCCAAGCTTGGCGTCAGTCTGAAGCCGCCGTTTGGGAAAGCCTGGGCGAAGATTTGCGCGCCAAAAGCCTGCTGTTGCTGACCCGCTTTGACAAGTTGTTGACCGACCGGGACAAATCCCGGGTTCTGACGCGGGTGCGGCGGGAAACGGATGGGTTGTTCTCGGATATTTACCCGGTTTGCCTGACCGATGCGTTGGTTGCGGGCGAAGATCGCGCGCTGTGGGACAAAAGCGGTGCGGGCGTGATGGTAGAGCGTTTGATTGATTTGCTGGTCAACCCCGACGGGCCATCGCATGGCACTTATGAGGTTGGCAAAGCCGCGCCGAAGCGGCGGGCCGAGGATCAGGCGCAGAAATCAGACCAGACGCCAGTTCTGGATAAAGCACGGGATCAGGCCCCCGAGGGTACGTCGGGCGAGGCGTGTCAAACCGTTCGTGTGATGCCGTCCCGGGTGCGGGCCAAATCAAGTGGTGACAATCGGGTCCGGCCCCCGGCAAAGGACAATCGCGCCGCTGCACGCGAGGCGGCGCTGACAGGTTTGTCCGGCAATGCATAGGCTGGTGTCGCATGGTGCCCCGGAATGGGGCCGGTCTGAATGGGGCCGGTCTGAATGGGGCCGGTCTGAATGGGGTAAGTGGCTGATATGACGGTTGCTGGAAAACTAGAGGATCTGCGCGCTGGGCTGCCGGGATGTTCCCTGGCGGCCTTTGGCGACCTGAAGTCCAAGATCACCTTTTGCATCAGTGCGGACGCAAAACCACCGCAGGAAAAGCTGGACGCTATTTGTGTGACCGCAGCGGCGTTTCTGGATGGTCCGTTGACCCGGCGCACCAACACGGTTCTGGGGGGTGGGCGATCCACGCCGTTGAACGAGGCGGTGGTTCTGACGCCCGATGATGTGCAGATATTCGTTCGATCGCACAGTGATGCGGCGGATGTGTTGTGTTGCGTCTGCTCGGGCGACACCGATTTTCAAGCCGCCGTGCAACAGGCCCGCGCCACGTTGTGCGACATTGCCGGTGCGCCATGACCAATCTGGCCCCGGCATATATGCCCGGCATGGCTGACGGGCACGAAGATCGGCTGGAAGGTCAGCTTGTCCGGCTGGGCGCGCCGATACCGCGATCCAACAGCGGGCAGCGGTGCCTGTCGGCGCCGGACGCGCGCGCCCTGTTGGCCAATCTGCTGCGCGAGGTGGACGAAACCATATTGCCCCGCCGGATGGTGATCGAAATCGGCGGCCGCGCGGTGGCCGATTTGCATGTGGCCGCCTGCCGCTTGCTGCATCTGGACCTGCCCGATGGGCCGTCATCAGGGCAAAACGGGTCGAAAGCCCCGGATCAGGTCGCGTTGATATTCATCCGCCAATTGCAGGGCGTTTTGGGTGATGCTACCGCCCTGACCCTGCGCATCACCCGCCTGACGCCAGAGCCGAATGCCGCCAACACCGGTTGTTCCGCCCGCGGCCTGGCCCGCGCGGCATCGCTGAAGATTGATCCGGTCAAACAGGAAGACGCCGCGCGTGGTTTTTTTGAGGCTGTTGGCACATATTCCATTGCCTGGCTGACGCTTGATCCGGCGGGGGTTCCGGTGGATGGTGACGGGTCTGACGCCCAGATCGCCCGGCTGTCCGAGATGGCTTGTGACGATCTGGACGATTTTGACTGGCAGTTGGAACAGACAATTCCCCGCCCCGGTGCGCCGGGATGTATTTTGCTGAATTACAGTGCCGAGGCCGGGTTTTGCCTGATCTACGGGCGATCAAAGGCAGGTGGGTTTCTGGGGTTCCTGCCCGCGCAGGCGGTTGCCAAAATCCAGCCCTTGTGGCGACAGCATTTCGGCTGAGAGCTTGCGAAGCGATGGATCAGA
This sequence comes from Paracoccaceae bacterium, assembly GCA_047639325.1. GTDB lineage: Bacteria > Pseudomonadota > Alphaproteobacteria > Rhodobacterales > Rhodobacteraceae > NVQY01. The sequence goes on from JBLINN010000002.1 coordinate 9,248, forward strand.
CGTTAGCGCCCGCCACCACGCGGACCGCTGTATTTGCGCCGGGAACTGCTGAATTCCTGGGCTGATGCCCCCGGGGCCGCCGCCTTGGCGCCGGGCGTTTCGCGGGCGCTGACCGGGTTGGTTGCAAAGACGGTTAGGGCAAAGGGCAGGGCGTAAATCAAATATCGCATGACATCTCTTTCAGATCAGGCAGGGCCGGGTTAGCTGGGTTAACGGTGCCGACGGATAGGTGTCAGATAGGGCGCAACGCAGCGCAAAACACCCTGTTCACCAAGAACTCGCCAAGAGTTGATGGCCGCCAAACCCGCCGCTGTTGGTGCAAATCAGGCGCTGTCCAGCTCGTCCGACGGGATCACCCCAAAGAACTGCCCCGACGACCACAGCCCAAACCAGCCAGCGTGATGCGCGCCCAGATCGACCAGCCGGTAAAAGCTTTTGCGATCTATCAGCGCCTCAAGCCCGGCGCGGATCATCACATAGGGCGATGGTTCACCGGTTTCCGGGTCGCGGGTGACGCGAATGGGGTGATCGGGGCCAGCGGTGGCAACGTCGCCCATATTGGTCTCAAACCGCAATTCCTGATCGGCGCCATCACCGGTTGCCGTGAAATCCACCGCCACAAACGGCGCGTCATCAACGGTGATGCCGACCTTTTCCACCGGGGTGACCAGGAAGTATTTGCCATCCTCCAGCTTCAGCACCGAAGAAAACAACCGCACCAGTTCGAATCGCCCGATCGGTGTGCCAAGATAAAACCACGTCCCATCCCGCGCGATCCGCATATCCAGATCACCACAAAACGCCGGGTTCCACAGATGAACCGGCGGCAATCCGCGCTTGCCAGCCTTGCGGGCCGCAGCCGCGATGCCATCCGCCGATGGGGTAACGGTTTTTTGTCCGCTCATTGCTTTTGCCATTCCCTTTGGGCGCGATACACTCACAATGGCATCATACACGCCCCATGAAAGGAATGTCATGTCCGATCCTGCCGATCTGGTCGCCGAAATCGAAGCACTGGAAGACAAGCTTGCCCAGGCAAAGGCGTCGATCACCCGCCGGTTCATTGGGCAGGAGCGGGTGGTTGACCTGACCCTGACGGCCTTGCTGTGCGGTGGTCATGCGCTGTTGATCGGCCTGCCCGGTCTGGGTAAGACCCGGTTGATCGAGACCCTGTCGACGGTGATGGGGCTGGATGGCAACCGTATTCAGTTCACGCCAGACCTGATGCCTGCCGATATTCTGGGGTCCGAGGTGCTGGATACTGCCGAGGACGGGCGGCGCAGTTTCCGCTTTGTGCCGGGGCCGATCTTTTGCCAGTTGCTGATGGCGGATGAGATCAACCGCGCCAGCCCACGCACCCAATCGGCGCTGTTGCAGGCGATGCAAGAGGGCGTGGTGACGGTTGCCGGTGAAAACCGCCCGCTGGATGCGCCGTTTCATGTGCTGGCGACGCAGAACCCGATTGAGCAGGAAGGCACCTATCCGTTGCCCGAGGCGCAGTTGGACCGGTTTTTGGTGCAGATCGACGTCGATTATCCCGACCGCGACACCGAGCGCGAAATCTTGCTGGCCACCACCGGCACCGACGAACAACAGGCCAGCGCGGTCTTTGCCAAGGGCGAATTGCTGGCTGCACAGACCCTGTTGCGGCGGATGCCAGTGGGCGAGTCGGTGGTCGAGATGATCCTGGATCTGGTGCGCGCCTTTCGTCCCGACGAACCGGGCGTGTCTGAACGTGTCGCCGAAACTGTCGCCTGGGGGCCGGGGCCACGCGCGGCGCAGGCGCTGATGCTGACGGTGCGGGCGCGGGCCATGTTGCAGGGGCGGCTGGCACCCAATGCCGAGGATGTGATTGATATGGCCCGTCCGGTGCTAAGCCACCGGATGGCACTGAACTTTGCCGCGCGGGCGCGGGGCGATAACCTGCCCGATCTGATCAGCTCGACCGCCGCCGCGCTGACCCGGACAACGTCCGAGGCTGGGGCCGCCGCGTGACATTAACCCCCACCCTGCGCGAGCGGTCCGAAACCGAGGCCAGTCGGCTGCCGCCCCTGTTGGCGCGGGCGGAGCATTTGGCCGGGACGGTTCTGCTGGGCGAACACGGCCGCCGCCGCGCCGGGTTGGGGGATGATTTCTGGCAATACCGCCCGGCGCAGATTGGCGACAGCAAGCGGATGATCGACCATCGCCGGTCTGCGCGGGGGGACATGCAGTTTGTGCGCGAACGCGAATGGCAGATCGCGCAATCGGTGATGTTATGGGTCGATCAGGGCGCGTCGATGCGGTTTGCCTCGGACGACGCGCTGCCTGCCAAGGCCGACCGCGCCCGGGTGCTGGCGCTGGCCATCGCCATCCTGCTGGTGCGCGGCGGCGAGCGGGTTGGGTTGACCGGCACCACCCTGCCGCCCCGGCGTGGCAACGCGCAGATCCTGCGGCTGGCCGAGGCCTTCTGCGTTGATTCCGACAGCGATTATGCCTCGCCTGAACATCGCGCGATGATCCCACATGCCCGCGCCCTGTTTATGTCGGACTTTCTGGGTGACATCGGCGAGGTGACATCGGCCCTGACCAAAGCCGCCGATCGCGGCGTGCGCGGCGTATTGCTCCAGGTTCTGGACCCTAGTGAAGAATTATTCCCCTATCGTGGGCGCACGATATTCCAAAGTGTTGGCGGATCGGTGGCGCATGAAACCCTGAAAGCCGGGGATCTGCGTGATCGCTATCTGCAACGTCTGGCGGCGCGCAAGGACGAGCTGACGCAATTGTGTCGCGCGACTGGCTGGCGGCTGGGGTTGCACCATACCAATGACAGCGCGCAATCGGCGTTGCTGTGGCTGTATCGGGCGCTGGATCGGGGACCGCGATGACTGTGCTGGCCGGCATCGGGTTTAACGCGCCGTGGTTGCTGTTGGGGCTGTTGGCGCTGCCGATCCTGTGGCTGATCCTGCGCGCGGTGCCGCCTGCGCCGATCCGCCGGTTGTTCCCGGGTGTGACGCTGTTGCTGGGTCTAAAGGACGACGAATCGGTGTCGGATCGCACGCCGTGGTGGCTGTTGCTGCTGCGGATGCTGGCGGTGGCGGCGGTGATTGTCGGGCTGGCGGGGCCGGTGCTGAACCCGCGACAGGACCAGCTGGGCAGTGGCCCGTTGCTGATCGTGCTGGATGCCAGCTGGGCCGGGGCGACGCGCTGGCCGGACAAGGTGGACCTGATTGGATCGCAACTGGCACAGGCCGGGCGCGGGGGGCGCCCGGTGGCGGTGCTGCGGCTGACCGCGCCCGAAGCGCCGGTGTTTCAGGCCGCAGATGTTTGGCGCAGCCGGTTGGCCGGGGTGACGCCCGAGGCTTGGCAGCCTGCGCCTGCACAGATTGATCAGGTGTTGGCGGCGCTGGACAGTGTCGAGGGCGGGTTTGACAGCCATTGGCTGGGGGACGGGCTGGATTATGATGGGCGCGACCGGGTTCTGGAGGCGCTAGAGTCGCGTGGTTCGGTGCAGGTGTTTCAGGGCGCTGGCGTGGTTCTGGGCCTGTCGCCCGCACGGTTCGATCAGGGCGCGCTGCAACTGACGGCGCATCGGTCCGCAACCGGCCCGGCGCGCGAGGTGACGCTGTTGGTGCATGGCCGCGATCCGGCGGGCACGGCGCGGGTTCTGGCGTCGGTCCCGGCGACGTTCGAGGCGGGGTCTGACATCGCCACCACCGTGCTGTCGCTGCCTGCCGAGTTGCGCGGGCGCATTACCCGGTTTGACATCCAAGGGCAGCGGTCTGCCGGGGCAATGTCGCTGGCGGATGACAGCCTGCGGCGGCGCGAAGTGGCGCTGATCGCCGGGCGCGAAGACCGTGAGGGGCTGCAATTGTTGTCGCCGTTGCACTATTTGCATCAGGCGCTGATCACGACGGCGGAATTGCTGGACGGGGCGCTGAGCGATATCCTGCCCGCCAACCCGGATGTGATTGTGCTGGCCGATATAGCCACGCTTTCGTCGGCAGAAGAGGCCGCGCTAACGGCTTGGATCGAAACTGGCGGCATGCTGCTGCGGTTTGCCGGGCCACGGTTAGCGGCCAGCGATGTCAGCCGCAGCGATGAACATGCGCTGATGCCGGTGCGCCTGCGATCCGGGGGCCGCAGCGTTGGCGGCGCGATGAGTTGGGGAGAGCCCAAGACACTGGCGCCTTTCCCCGAAACCTCGCCGTTTTATGGCCTGAAAATCCCGGCAGATGTGCGGGTGACGGCGCAGGTGATGGCGCAACCCGATCCCACGCTGGCCGACCGGGTAATTGCCGCGCTCAGCGATGGCACGCCGCTGGTGACGCGCAAGGCGTTGGGCCAGGGGCAGGTTGTGCTGTTCCACATCACCGCGAGCGCAGAATGGTCCACCCTGCCGCTGTCCGGCCTGTTTGTCGAAATGTTGGAACGGCTGGCGGTGTCGTCATCGGCCAAACCGCCCGAGGCTGCCGATTTGCAGGGCACCACCTGGACGCCGGTGCAGGTTCTGACCGGGTTTGGCGATTTGCACGATGCCGGAACCCTGCCCGGTGTCGATGGCCCGGCCTTGGCCGAGGCCGCTGCGGGGCCGGATTTGCGGCCCGGTATTTACGACAGCGGCAAGCGGCGGTTGGCCCGCAATGTGCTGGGGCTGGAGGATCGGTTGGTTGTGGCGGATTGGCCTGCGGATGTGCCGGTTCAAGGGTTGGGCGTGCGGTTAGAGCTGTCGTTGGGCGGCGGGTTCCTGAGCTTGGCGTTGGTGTTGTTGGTGCTGGATGTGGTTGCCTCGTTGGCCCTTTCGGGCCGCCTCGGGGTCGGGCGCGGGGCGGTGTTGATCCTGGCGCTGGGTCTTGTGCAGCCGGTGACCGCCCGGGCGCAGCAGGTGGCATCGGACACGGAATTCGCCATTGCCGCCACATCCGAGCTGGTTCTGGCGCATGTTATGACCGGTAATGCCCAACTGGATGATATTGCCCACGCCGGGCTGCTTGGACTGTCTGACACCTTGTTTTTCCGCACCTCGGTCGAGCCCTCGACCCCGATCGGGGTGGATCTGGAGCGGGATGAATTGGCGTTTTTCCCAATGCTTTACTGGCCGATCACCCCGGAACAGCCGCAACCTTCGGCTGAGGCTTACGGGCGGCTGAACACCTATCTGCGATCTGGCGGGATGATCCTGTTTGACACGCGCGACAGCGATATCGCCCGGTTTGGCGCGTCCAGCCCAAACGGGCGCAAGTTGCAGAAACTGGCGGCGCCGCTGGATATACCCCCGCTGGAACTGCTACCAAATGACCATGTTCTGACGCGCACGTTTTACCTGCTGCAGGATTATCCCGGGCGTCATAACAGCCATGATGTCTGGGTCGAGGCCGCGCCGCCGGATGCTGAACTGGTCGAAGGCATGCCGTTTCGCAACCTGAATGACGGGGTGACGCCGGTGGTGATTGGCGGCAATGACTGGGCCGGGGCCTGGGCGGCGGACCGCAATGGGCGGCCTTTGTTGCCGGTGGGGCGCGGCTTTGCTGGCGAGCGGCAGCGTGAATTGGCCTATCGGTTTGGGGTTAATCTGGTGATGCATGTGCTGACGGGGAATTACAAATCCGATCAGGTGCATGTGCCCGCTTTGCTGGACAGGTTGGGCCAATGACCGGAAGTTTTGTGTTTGATCCGCTGATCCCGTGGGGGGGGTTGATCGCTGTGGCGATTGTGGCGCTGGCCGGGGTGGTTTTGGCGCTGTGGCGCGGCCTGTCGGGCTGGGCGTTACGCGGGTTGGCGGCGTTGGTGCTGTTGGGGGCGCTGACGGGGCCGGCCTATCAGGTCGAAGACCGCGCGCCGTTAAGTGACATTGTGCTTCTGGTCGAGGATGAAAGCGCCAGCCAGTCGTTGGCGGATCGTCCGACGCAGATGCAACAGGCAACAGCGGCGCTGATCGCCACGCTAGAGGCGCGCGCCAATACTGAGCTGCGCCGGGTCAAGGTGCCCGACGGCATGGGCGATTCCGGCACTGAATTGATGAGCGCGCTGGGCGAGGCGTTGGCCGAAGAACCGCGCGCGCGCATCGCCGGGATCATCGCGCTGAGTGATGGCAGAGTGCATGATATGGACCGCGTGCCGGACCTGCCCGCGCCGCTGCATTTGCTGCTGACGGGGCGAGAAAGCGACTGGGACCGACGTTTGATCGTGCGCAATGCGCCCGCATTTGCGATTATCGGCGAGCCTGTGACGTTGACCCTGCGGATCGAAGACAGCGGCGCGGTTCCGGCAGGGCAAGCCGTGGCACCGCTGGACATATCGGTGGATGGCGGGCCGCCAGACCGGTTTGACGTGCCGATTGGGCGCAATATCGAACTGCCGGTGACGCTGCCGCATGGCGGGCGCAACGTGATCCAGTTTTCGGTGCCCGAAGCGACGGGCGAGATCACTGAACGCAATAACACCGCGCTGATCCAGATGAACGGCGTTCGTGACCGGCTGCGGGTGCTGCTGGTGTCGGGTGAGCCACACCCCGGCGGGCGTACCTGGCGCAATTTGCTGAAATCTGACAGCTCGGTTGATCTGGTGCATTTCACCATTCTGCGCCCCCCCGAAAAGCAGGACGGTGTGCCGGTTGGGGAATTGTCGCTGATTGCCTTCCCGACGCGCGAATTGTTTCTGGAAAAGATCGACGATTTCGACCTGATCATTTTTGACCGCTATCAGCGGCGGGGCATTCTGCCAGCGATCTATCTGGAAAACGTGGTTAAATATGTGAATGAAGGCGGGGCCGTGCTGGTCGCTGCAGGCCCGGATTTTGCCAGCGCCGACAGCATCTATCGCTCGCCCCTTGGGCCGATCCTGCCCGCCGAGCCCAGTGCGCGGGTGATCGAGGACCGGTATTTGCCGCTTGTCACTGATTTGGGCCAGCGCCACCCGGTGACTGCCAGTCCGCCGGATGACGGCAATTGGGGCAGCTGGTTGCGCCAGATCGACGTGGTGCCGCGCACCGGGTCGGTGGTGATGTCGGGGTTTGAGGATCGGCCTTTGCTGGTTCTGGACCGGGTTGGCGAAGGGCGCGTGGCGTTGCTGGCGTCGGATCATGCGTGGTTGTGGAGCCGGGGGTATGAAGGCGGCGGCCCGCAACTGGAGCTGTTGCGGCGGCTGGCGCATTGGATGATGAAAGAACCCGAGCTGGAAGAAGAGGCGCTGTGGGCCGACGCGACCGGCCAGACCATGCGCATCATCCGCAGTACGCTGAGCGATCAGGTTGGGGCCGTTACGGTGACCCGGCCTGATGGGCAAATGGATGAGGTTGCTTTGACCGAGGTCAGCCCGGGGCGGTTTGAGGCGCTGTATGACGGGCCGGAGATTGGCCTGTACCGGTTGGCGGGCGATGACCAAGAGGCGGTGATTGGCCTTGGCCCCGCCGCCCCGCGCGAGTTTGAGGATACTATCGCCACGGCGGCCTTGTTCGAGCCGGTCTTGGCGCCGCTGCGCAGTGGGGTTTTCCGGTTAGAAGACGGGTTGCCATCGGTGCGCAACGTGCGCGAAGGGCGTCCTGCCGCCGGGCGCGGCTGGATCGGGCTGACGCCGCGGAATGCCTATGTGACGCGTGATGTGACGCAGACGCCGTTGCTGCCGGGGTGGTTGATCTTGCTGTTGGCCTCGGCGTTGATCGTTGGTGGTTGGTTGTATGAAGGGCGGCGATAGAGACGATTGCGTTTAACCGAATGAACACCACTGAACGCGACATGGGCTGAGGGTTTGGGGTTCTCTGGCCGAGCTATCCGGTTTCTTTCAAAGAAATCGGGCCGGAAAATTTGAAATTTTCCGTTTCCCCGGCCCGTGAAGCCGCTGTGTTGCGTTCATATCCAATGGCCAGTGCGGCGCAAATACCCCCGCCTTGATCTCGGCCTGCGCCATCCCTGCCGCGCTCTAATCCAGCCGAACACGCACTCGGTCTGACCGGCCTTTGCCATCGACCACCACAAGGGTGGAAAATCCTGCGCCGGGGCTTGGGATGTCGAATTCTCGCTGATGCTGGCCGAACACCACCGGCGCGCCGTTTGCCAGCACCAAAAACGGCGCCACGCCGCCGCGCAGCTTCAGCGTCAGCGCGCCGTCAGCAACCGCCAGCCGCGCGCCATCCGGCGGAAAGGTCAGTTGCGGCGCGTCTGTTGCGGCCTGAAACACCGCGCCGCGTGGGCGAAAGCGCTGCAGGGGCAGGGGCAGTTCTGCGGCGCCCAGGATCAGGGTGGCCGCAGGGGGTGGTGGCAATTGGTCAAACTCTGGTTTCAGGCGGCCAAAGGCCTCGAACAACACCGGGGCCGCCAGACCGCCGCCAAAGGCCCCCGGCACCGGTGTGCCATCGGCGCGGCCCATCCAGACGCCAATCACATGCCGCCCGTCATAGCCCACCGCCCAGGCATCGCGGTGGCCATAGGAGGTGCCGGTTTTAAAGGCCACAACCCCTGCCGGGGCACCCGGGGGGGGCGCCACCCCGCGCAGGATATCGCCCACCTGCCAGGCGGCGACGTCTGATATCAGGCGTTGTGGGCTGGTTGGGACCTGACCATAGGTCAAACCCGGCCCCTGTCCGCCTTGCGCCAAACCCGCGTAAAGCTGCACCAGATCGTGCAGCGAAATCCCGACCCCGCCCAGTGCCACCGCCAAGCCGGCGGGCGCATCCCCGGGCAGAACCAATTGCGCCCCCGACCGGCGCAACGCCGCCATCAGGCGGGCCGGGCCCAGTTCCTGCGTCAGCTTGACCACCGGAATGTTCAGCGACATCTGCAACGCCTCGCGCACCCGTATGTCGCCGCGAAACACCCCGTCGAAATTCTGCGGCGCATAGCGGCCAAACTGTACTGGCCCGTCATGGATCAGCGTATCAGGATGCACCAACCCCTGATCAAACGCCAAGCCGTAAATCAGCGGCTTTAGCGTGGACCCGGGCGAGCGGATGGCGCGGGTCATATCCACAAACCCTTGCCGCCCGTCGCGTGCGTCATAGGCGGGCGAGCCGACCGAGGCGATAATCTGCCCGGTCTGGTGATCCGCCACAATCAGCGCTGCCGACAACCGCGCCCCGGCCCGTGGGGCCGCCTGCGCGATCAGAGCCTGCATTTTGGCCTGGACACCGGCATCCAGTGTCAGATCATGGCGGCGCGCGGTGCGGTCGGTATCGCGCACGTGGTCCGCCAGATGGGGGGCAAGGCGGGGGAAGGGGCGCATTGCGGTGGGCAAGGCGGCTTGCTGGGCGACGTCGGCTTCGGCGGGGTCCAGCACGTCTTGGGTCTGCATCCGGTTCAGTACCCGATTGCGGGCGTCGCCTGCGCGCAGCAGGTGCCGGTCCGGTCGGCGTCCTTCGGGCGATTGTGGCAGGGCGACCAACAGCGCGGCCTCGGCCGGGGTCAGGCGGCGGGGTTCCTTGCCGAACCACGCCAGCGTGGCGGCGCGGATGCCTTCGAGATTGCCACCATAGGGCGCGTGGGTCAGATACAAGTTCAGGATTTGATCCTTGGACAGTCGCCGTTCCAGCGCCATCGCCACCCGCATCTGGCGCAGCTTGCCGGACCATTTGCCCGTGCTGCCATCTTCCAGCAGCCGTGCCACCTGCATAGTCAGCGTTGAGCCGCCGGACACTGTGCGCCCACTCCTTAGCGCCTGGCCAACGGCGCGGGCCATCGCCAACGGGTCAACGCCGGAGTGTTGCCAGAACCGTTTGTCTTCATAGCGCACCAGCATGGCGATAAAACCCGGGTCCACCGCGCCTGCCTGCGGGGCCAGCCGCCACATGCCATTGCCCACCTGATAGGCGCGCAGCAGGGTACCGTTGCGGTCGCGCACCTCGGTCGAGACCTCGGCCAGAGTGACTGGCAGCACCGTTTGGTCGATCCAATCGTCAGCCGCATCGCGCAGGGCGGCTGACGCAAACAGCAGCAGCACACAGGCAAACAGGCCAAACCGTTTCATTGCGGGGTCATTCGGTAACGACCAGCCGCCCGGTATCTGTCCGCGCGCGAAAACGCGGGCGGTACATGTCTTCGACCGAGGCCGCCGGGTGGTGGAAATCGCCCGGTGTGACGGCGCGCGCCACATAGGCCAGCGTCACCCGCCCGCCTTGGCGCATGTTGACCGCTGCCAGGAACCTGTCCGAGCGAAACTCGGTATGGTCGGCATTGGACAGGTTCAGCCAGTCAAGCGAGCGGACATCGCCGGAGCGCAGCAGGTTGGGGTTGTCGATTTCCACCCCGGCGGGCAGCGGATCATCCACCATCAGGCGGGCGCCGATGTTTTCATGCGCGTTGACCCGCAGCACGGTGACAAAGCGGTCGCCGACGGCAAAGCTGCGCCGGTCAATTTCGATGCCGTCCATGTCGTAATATGTCCGTTCGATATCGAACCCGGTGCCTCCGGCGGCGGGGGCCACGGTTGGCACGCCCATGGTGGTCAGGGTGATATCGGTTGTGCGCCCGTCAGCGGCGGTAATCTGCATCCCTTGCGCGGGTGCGTCATCCTCTAGCACCTGCACAAACGGGCCGGTCACCGCCGCGCCGTTGACCCGCAGCCCCGATTGTTCGGGCGATTTGATCAGCGCTTGGGCTGCCAGCAGGGTCCAGGCGGATTCCTGCGTCGACATGGTGGACCCGGCGCGTGCCAGCCGGTCAGTATAGCTGTCGGTGTCGATCACCGCGCTGCCAGCCTCGGTTGCCAGCGCCAGAACCCCGGCAGTGTCGCGCAGGTTGGTGCCGTAATCCGCCCGCCAGTAATGCGAGTCGGGTTTTAGCCCCTGGATCAGCCGCCCAGCGCGCAGGAACATCGCATCGGCGCGGGTTTGGTCGCCGTAAGACGCCAGTGCCGCGCCCAGTTGGGCCGCAGCCAGCGGCGTGTCAAACGCATCGCCTTTGACATCGACATAATAGCGCAGGTCGCCCATTGCCGCCGCGCCTTCGCGGGCCAGCACCATCAGCGCATAGGCGATATCCCGACCGCCTTCGTCGAAATCGGGGGCATAGTTGATGCGGTTGCGCAGGTTGTCCATCGCCAGTCGGAACGCCTGATCGGACACGGCATAGCCCTCGGCGCGGGCCCGGCTGAGGAAGTCGCTGGCATAGGCGTCCAGCCAGAAATCTCCGGATTCCGCGCGCCATAACCCAAAGGCGCCGTTTGACGCTTGCCGGGTCAGTACCCGCGCAATTGCGCCGTCAATGCGCGCCTGAACCGCCGGGCCGTTGCCAAGGCCCGAGGCTTGGGCGACCGAAGACAGGTACAACAGCGGCATCGCCTTGGACGTCACCTGTTCGGTGCAGCCATAGGGGTAGCGGTCCAGCGCGCTGAGCAGGCCCGGCGCGTCGAATTTCGCCAAGGGGCCGGCGGACAGTACCGCGCGGCCTGTGCCTGCGCGAAGGCCGGTAAAGACATCGCTGCTGAACTGGAAACTATCGCCTGCGCCTAGTGAAAGCCGCCGGGTTTGGGCCACAACCGGGTCGTTGGCGCGCACCGGCAGGTTCAGCGTTTGGCGCAATTCGCGGCCATCGGGGGTGGTCAGGATCACGTCAAAACTGGGGTCGCCGACGATGCTGGCCTGCACTGGCACCTCGAACAACGCTTTGCCGCCTTTGGCCAGGGCAAACGCCCCGGGAACCGCGCCCAAGGTTAGGCCCTGTCCGTGTGGTTCCAACGCCAGTTGCATCTGCCCTGCCGGGCCATCCGCATGGACGATTTCCAGCCGGATGCGGCTGCTGTCGCCGGGGGCCAGAAAGCGCGGCACGGTGGCGGTGACAACCACCGGATCGCGCACCAGCATGTCGACTGTGGCCTGTCCGACTGCCTTGTCAGACCAGGCCACGGCCATCAGCCGCACGGTGCCGTTGAAGGCAGGCAGGTCGATGTTTACGAAGGCTTCGCCATTGGCGCCGACCTGCACCGGGCCACTAAAGGCGGCCATCAAGTCCTGGGTTGGGGGGGGCGATTGCATGCGCATGCCGCCAGTGTCATCGCCACCGGAGCGCACAGTGCCCATCGCACCATTCATGCCGTCAATCAGGCGGCCATAGACGTCGCGCAGCTCCATCCCCAGACGGCGCTGGCCGAAATAATGGCCTTTGGGATCGGGGGGTTGAAAGCCGGTCAGGTTGAGAATGCCAAGATCGACCGCCGCCAGCGTCAGCCAGACTTGATCGCCCTCGGCCGCGCCTTGCACGGTCACTTTGGTGCGTTGGGTCTGGCGGGGTTCGGCGACGTCTGGCACGTCGATGCTGACGGTCAGTTCCCTGCCCACTGGGGCCACAGCCGCATGGGCCAGCCCAAGGGCGCGCGTTGGGTTTTGCCCCGCTGCTACATCCATCCGGCGGATCACCGTGGCGGTGACATAGGCACCGGTGCCCCAATCATCGGTCACGTCTAGCGGGATCACGGTTTGCCCGGCGTCGACCTCGACCGCGCGGCGTTCGATCAGGCGGTTCGACATCACGGTAATCAACGCGGTGCCCGCCGCGCGTGGCACGATCCGCAGCTGCGCGGTGTCGCCGGGTTGGTACAGTGGTTTGTCCAGCGACAGGTCCAGCGTGTCCGGTGTCGATGACGTATCACCCGAGGCATACCACCCGGCATAGAAATCCAGCGCGGCTGAGGTGTAATCGCCGCCCAGCCGTTCGACCACCAGTTCATACTGTCCCCAGTCAACCGGCTGCGACAGGGTCAGTGGCCCGTCGGTCAGGTCAGCCTCGCCCGTGGCGATGCGGGTGCGGCGAGTTGTCGGCTCCCAGTTCCAATTGCCGTAATACTGATACCACTGATAGCGGGTGCGCACCCGGTTCAGGGTCCATTTTACCCGCATCGGCAAGGTGGTCAGATCTGGGCCAAGGCCGATCACCTCAAAGGCCGCTTCGGTGCCTTCGGCGACCACGTCGTCAAACAGCGGTTTGATTCCGATCACCGGGGTTGCCGGGCGGACGGCTGCGCTGATGCGGCGTTCGACCGGACGGCCAGAGCCATCCGACACCCGGGTTGTCACAGTCGCCTCAAGCGGCTGGCCGGTTGCGCTGGATGTTGGCAGGTCCAGTTGGACAATCGCCAGCCCCTGGGCGTCGGTGCGCTGATTGCCGAAATAGCTGCTTTGCGGCGACACGCGCGCGTCGTAGCGGCCAAATTTATAGCCGGGCCATTCGGTTACGGAGGTTGCGGCGCGCAGGGTCACCTGACCGTCAATCTTCAGGTCCGCGCCGGGGGCGCCAAACAGATACCACGCCTCGATCCGCATCGGCACGCTGTCGCCTGCCTGCAAGGGCACGTCGCCCAGGCTGGGTTCAAAATCGATCCGTTCGGGCAGAAAGTCTTCGACCAACAGGGTTTGGCTGGCTAGGGTCGGGCCTTTGGGGTCGGATTTGATATCCAACCGCCATGTGCCGCGTGGGGCGCTGGGGCCGACGCCCAGGGCAAACACATGCCCCCCGGCCCGGCCGACATCGGACAGGCTGCGCCGGTATTCCACCCCGTCGGGGCGGCTAAGGATCGCTGTCAGCGGCAGGCCGTCGATGGCCTGTGCCGCGTCGTCGCGTGACAGGGCGGTGGCGTGGATCACCTCGCCCGCGCGATAGGCACCGCGGTCAGTTGTCAGGAACACATCCACCGGTCCGGCTGGTGCGCGGCCTTCGACGCCGCGGTCTGACAGATCAAAGGCTGGGTCACTGAGCGAGAGGAACCCGATATCCTCTTCGCCTTGTTGCGCGAAGATCAGCGCCGGGGCGGACCCGCCGGTGCCCCGGGTCAGGCCCGGGGCAAACCGCGCATAGCCATCATTGCCGGTCACCGCGCGCGCCAGCACTGCGTTGGCCTTTGACACCAGCGTCACGTCGATGCCGCCGCGCGGGGCCGCATCCGATAAGCCGCGCACCGTGACATGCAAGCCATCCGTGCCCGACATCGTGCTGATCCCCAGATCGGACAGCACAAACCATTGCGTCGCGCCGGGATCGTCATAGGGGTCAGCCCCCGGCACCCGCGCGCTAAGCGCATAGATACCCGCCGGTTGCCCGGCAATCGCCGCGCCCAAGGGCAGGCGTGTGGTCATGTCGCGGTTCAACTCGTGGCCGACCTCGGCTGTGCCGGTCCAGATTTCCTCGGCGATTTCATTGGTGAAATTCTCGTCCTGCCATTGCGACAGAGGCCGCCCGAAATAGCCGTCCTGCACCGCGCGCAACAGGTTGCGATCACTGACCCGGCGCAGGCGCAGATCCAACGTGGTCAGGTTGACGGTTTCCACCGGCAGCGCCGCATCCGCCGATTTTGGCAGCACGTATGACCGGCCCGGGAACCGCACGCTGGGGCTGCGGTCACGCACGTAATGCGTCAGGTCCACATCGCGGTGCAGGGTCTCGCCGCTGGCTGACGGCAGCCCGGTGCGAAAGGTCAGCCGATAGCGGCTGCCATGTTCGACGCCATCAATGCACAGCTGGTTTCCCTGCGCCTGCACCACCATCGACGCATCAGGCAGACGCACGAAAGGTTCGTAATCGACGCCGATTTTTGCCAGAGGTTCGGAAAATTCGGCGCAGATGCGCGGCGCGGCGGAATCGCTTTCGATAGAGCTGTCGACGATGCGAAAGCCGTATTTGGCCACGGCCTTGTCCAGCGCGGTTTCGATATCGTCGCGCGATTGCTGCGCACTGGCCAGTCGCAGCGCCGGGATCATGTCGCGCCCGCGCCCCAGACGCTCTAGGGCTTGTGACAGAACCAGCAGCGCCGAGGCCCGCGCCGGTTTTGTTTCACCGCGCAGATAGGCGTTGATCGCGGCACTGGCTGCCCGGCGTTCATAGGCTTTGCGCCGGTCGGCATTGTTGGTTTTGATCACCAGCTGCAGCCGCGCATATTCGGCCCACAGATCGGCGCGATCCGTCAGCGACACGGCGGCCCCGGTCCAGCCCATTGCCTGCACCGAATCGCCCGCAGCCGCCCGGGCCCGCGCCGCGTCCAGCAGGCTTTTGGGATCCATCCCGCCGGCACGATGGCGCAGGCCCAGGTCGCGGGCCAAGGTATAGGCTTGGCTTAGGTCGCGATCGCGCAGAAACCCAAGTTGGGCCGCCCGTTCACCGGCGTGTTGCAGGAACACCGGGTTAGTTGGCATTTTTTCAGCGGAAACAGCGCCTTCGAACGCCGTGCGGGTGCTGATCTGGCTTTTGGGAAAACAGGCGTTAGAGCGGATGTTAAAGGTGAAACCGGCACATTGCTGGTTGCCGGAACAGACCCGCACACAGCTTTGCAGATCCGTATCAAACAGCGAGTCCAGGTCAGAGCCGAAAAAATCCATGTCCCGACTGACGATAAAGCGAAAGGGGGGAACCGAGTCAGGGGTCGCGGTTTGGGCCGCGTTCTGGGCGGTGGCGGGAAAGGCCGTTGCCACAATGACCAAAGCCCAAATGATTGCTGTTTGCACAAACCGTTGCATACCGTTCCTCCTGATTATCAGCGGCAAGGTCGCACGGGGCCGATGCCGCTGGCAACGATTCATGTGATCTGATTGGCCTTAAGCACTTCTTCACCAAGTTGGCTGATGTTCAATGCGATGAACCCGCCCGCCAGGGCCAGCTGCGGAGCCGCAGGCATGAGCCTTGCCAACAAATTGTCCGATGAACGGCGCGCCCGACTGGCCGCCGAACGATTGTTGGAACTGAAACAGGCAGAACTGTCTGCAGCCAACCGCAAGCTAGGGCGGCATGCGCTGGCGTTGACCAGGCAGATTGGCGAAACGCAGGCTGAGGTTGCCACCGTTCGGGACGAGAATGAAAAGGTCAAATCCGACCTGACCGTCGCCCATGAAAAGGTCGAAATTGCTGAACGCCGCCTGTGGCATTCCATTCAAACCATTCAGGACGGGTTTTCGTTTTTTGATGCCGATAGCACGTTGATTGGCGCCAACACCGCCTACATCAGCTTTTTCGAGGGGCTGGAAGAAGTGGCGCCGGGCGTCAGCTATATGCGCATTCTGCAGATCATGACGGATGAGGGGCTGGTCAACACCGAAGAACTGTGCCCCGATGACTGGCGCGCGATGATGGGCGAACGTTGGTTAACCCCTTATCCCGACCCGATTGTGTTTCGGACCTGGAACGATCAATACATTAAGCTGATCGATCAACGCGGCGATGGTTGTGACGTTGTCAGCCTGGCGCTGAACATCACCGCAACCGTGCAATACGAAGAACAGCTGAAGGCTGAACGGGAACGTGCCGAGGCGGCAAACCGGGCCAAATCATCCTTTTTGGCCAATATGAGCCATGAGATTCGCACCCCGATGAACGGCGTTGTTGGCATGGCTGAACTGCTGACCGACACCAAACTGGACGAAGAACAGCGCCTTTACGCCAACACGATCAAAAATTCGGGCGAGGCGTTGTTGGTGATTATCAACGATGTGCTGGATTATTCGAAAATCGAAGCGGAAAAGCTGGTCCTGCATCCGGCAGAATTTGATCTGGAACGCTGCATCCACGAAGTGGTGATGTTGTTGCAGCCCAATGCGCGCGACAAGGGCCTGACGATATCAATTGATTTCGACCTGTTCCTGCCGACGCGGTTTATCGGCGATCCAGGGCGCGTCCGGCAGGTTCTGACGAATCTGATCGGCAATGCGATAAAGTTCACCAAAGAAGGCCATGTGCTGATTTTGGTCACCGGGGTGCCGGGCCCGACAGAAGACCTTAACGTGGTTCACGTCGCCATCGAGGATACCGGGATTGGCATTCCGGCGGAAAAGGTTGATCATATATTCGGCGAATTCAATCAGGTAGAGGATGACCGGAACCGCGAATTTGAGGGCACCGGGTTGGGGCTGGCGATTTCCAAGAAGTTGATCGAGCTGATGGGCGGCTCTGTCTGGGTGGAAGGCGAAGAAGGCAAAGGATCCTGCTTTGGCTTTCGCGTGACGCTGCCTCGGGCCGACGGGCCGCAGCCGACGCTGCCACATCTGCCCGCAACCTTGCGTCATGCGCTGGTGGTCGATGATCAGGACGTTAACCGGACAATCATCCAGAAACAGCTGGAACAACTGGGGATGCGGGTGACCGGTTGCGTGACCGGGGCCGAGGTTCTGGCGGCGATGGATGACAGCGTTGATCTGGTGCTGAGCGATCACAACATGCCTGATATGGACGGGCTGGAATTGGTGGCGGCCCTGCGTCAGGCGGGCTGGCAGACTGTGCCGTTCCTGTTGCTAAGTGCGAACCCCAGCTATGCCCGGAACGACCCGGCGTTTCAGCATTTGCAGGGCATTGTGCAAAAACCGATCTCGCGCAATGATCTGTTTTCCCGGCTGTCGGAAATCCACCCATTGGCACTGCCCGAGGCCCCGGAAAAACCGCCGGTACAGGGCAGGGCCGCGCCAAAGGCCAGGTTACATATCGTGCTTCCGAAAGACCCGGACGCAGTGGTTTCAGACGCCGGCGTTGATTCAGACACCGTGCCAGATACTGTTCCAGACACTGTGCCCGCCCCCCCGTCTGCGGATCACCCGGACGCGTCCCGGCTGATGCGTATCCTTGCCGCCGAGGATAACAAGACCAACCAGTTGGTATTCCGCAAGATGGTCAAGGATCTGCGGGTCGATATCCGCTTTGCCAATAACGGGCTAGAGGCGGTCGCGGCCTTTCAGGAGTTTCAGCCCGACATGATCTTTATGGATATTTCGATGCCCAAGATGGATGGCAAGGAAGCCACCGGCGAAATTCGCAAACTAGAAGCTGACACAGGCGGGCATATCCCCATCGTCGCTTTGACGGCACATGCCATGGATGGCGATGCCGACGGAATTCTGGCGGCGGGTCTGGATCATTATATGACCAAACCGCTGCGCAAGGTGCTGATCCATGACCAGATTGCTCGACACTGCCCGCAAGAGGCCCAGTCGGTTCGCCCCGATGCCGACCCCGGATAACTGGGGGTCAGAGTGAAAGCAGGCTTGGGTTTCCCAGCAAACCGCTTACTCTGACCTGATGACACAAACCAAAGGATTTCGCTCCCGCGGATTGGGCCCTGCGGATTGGGCCCTGCGGATTGGGCCCCGCGGATTGGACGAGGTGGCCATTCGCGGTGCAGACATGGCCGCGATGGTCACGTTCTACGAAGAGGTGATTGGGTTGCAACGGCTGTCCGGCGGGCACCGCGATGCGATCACGCTTTTCAAAATAGCCGAGGGGTTTGGCGGACATACCACCGTTTTGGCCCTGTTCCAGCAACCTGTTCCAGACAACGCCGCGCCACCGGTCACCGGCGCCGCGTCCGCGCTGAACCACATTGCGTTGTCGCGGCCCTTTGACGAACAGGATGCGGTGATGCGCTGGTACAAACAGATTGACCAACCCTATCGGGTCGAGCGTTTCGGCTGGATCGGTTGGCGCGGTATTTTTACCCAAGATCCAGAGGGTAACATGGTGGAAATGGTCGCCTATGACGGCTCTTTGCTGAACGATCAGGCGGAATAAGGGCGCAGGAACACCGGCTTGTCCGAGTCTGACAATTCTGGCTGGTACGCATATCCGCCGCTGTCAAATTCGGCCAACGCGGCCGGGTCTGTCACGCGGTTTTGCACGATAAAGCGCGCCATCCCACCACGCGCCCGTTTGGCGAAAAAGCTGACAATCTTGGGCGCGCCGCCCTTGTCTTCCATAAAAACCGGGGTGATCACCCGCAAGTTCAGGGCCGCTGGTGCCACCGCGCCGAAATATTCCTGACTGGCGCAATTGACCAGAATATCGGTGCCAACCTCTGCCGCTTGCGCGTTCAATGCTTTGGACAGTTGGTCCTGCCAATAGGCATACAGCGATGTGCCCCGCCGGGTTTTCAACCGGCTGCCCATTTCCAGGCGATAGGGTTGGATGGCGTCTAACGGGCGCAACAGCCCGTAAAGCCCCGACAAAATGCGCAGATGGTCCTGTGCCCACGCCAGTTCATCCGCCTCCAGCGACGCCGCCTCTAGCCCCAGATAGGTGTCGCCAGCAAAGGCCAGCGCCGCCGGGCGGGTCACATCTGTGGAAGGCGCGTCTTGAAAGTCACGGAACCGGTCGCGGTTCAGCCGGGCCAAATCCGGGCTGATATGCATCAGCTTTTGCAGATCACCCAAAGTCTGTCCGCGCATGGTTTTGGCCAGCCGAATCGCATCACCCGGAAACGCCGGGTCCGTCATTGCCACGTCGCGCGCCGCCCAGTCCAGCCGTTTGGCCGGAGAAATCACCACCAACATGTTGTTCTCCTCGTTGGGCTTTCTACCTGATCTAGCCCGTCGCGCGCAAAACGTCCAGAAACGCCGCGCCAAACCGTTCGGCGCGGCGCTCGCCCAGTAGCTGCTCCAACCCTTGGGCATCATCCGGGCGCATTTGCGCCACCTTGGCCAGTTGCGACGCCGAACAGCTAAGCGGTTTTTCCACGCCATCCGTGCCGCGCGTCAAATCGGCCTGAACCTCTAGCAGTTGGTCATAAAGGTTGCCCGCGGCGCGCCCGGCCAGCTTGCGCCGCGCGGGGTGCAATTCTTCGGTCGCGCCGGTGATCACCTGAAGGAATTTCGCGCCATAGCGTTCCAGCTTTTTGGCGCCCACACCGCCAATCCGCGCCATTGCATCCATGGTGTCGGGCCGGGTTTCGGCCATCTCGATCAGCGTGCGATCGGTGAAAATGATATAGGCTGGCACCCGCGCCGCCTCGGAAAATGCCCGCCGCTGAGCTTTTAGCGCCGACAGCAACGGGGCGTCCTCGTCCGACACCAACGCCTTAACCGCGGGCCGCCGCGCTGACGCTTTGCGGATGGTGTCGCGCCGCAGCTCAATCCCGGACTCGCCGCGCAGGATCGGCAGGGCGGCTTCGGTCATACGCAGCGCGCCGTGGCGTTCAGGGTCGGGGCGCACCAGATCATGGCCCATCATCTGCCGGAACACCACCTGCCACTGGCGTTTGTCGTATTCGGTGCCGACGCCATAGGTCGGCAGTTTGTCATGGCGGCGGGCGCGGATTTTGTCGGTGTCGCTGCCGGTCAGGATGTCAATCAGATGCCCGGCGCCAAACCATTCTTCGGTGCGCAACATCGCCGACAGCGCCTTGCGCACCGCCACCGTGGCGTCAAACACATCCGCAGGCGTGTCGCACAGATCGCAATGGCCGCAGGGTTCGGTCGTTTCGCCAAAATACCCCAGCAAGGTCTGGCGCCGGCACACTAGCGCCTCGGCCAAGCCCAGCAAGGAATTCAACCGTGCATGATCGGCAGCGCGGCGGTCTGGCGGGGCCAGGCCTTCGTCGATCTGACTGCGGCGCAGGCGGATATCGTCGGCCCCAAACAGCGCCATGGTTTCCGCCGGGGCCCCGTCGCGACCAGAGCGGCCGATTTCCTGATAATATGACTCGATGCTTTTGGGCAGATCGGCATGCGCCACCCAGCGAATATCCGGCTTGTCGATGCCCATGCCAAAGGCCACGGTGGCCACCACAATCAACCCGTCTTCGCGGGCAAACCGTGCCTCAACAATGCGCCGGTCTTCGGCATCCATGCCGCCGTGATAATGACAGGCGACATGGCCGTCGTCGCGCAGCGCCTTGGCCAGGGTTTCGGTCTTGGCGCGGGTGCCGCAATAGACGATGCCAGACCGTCCTTTGCGGGCACCGGCAAACTGCAGGATTTGGGCGCGCGGATTGTCCTTGGCGGCAAAGGCCAGATGGATGTTGGGCCGGTCAAACCCATGCAAAAAGCTGCGCGGCGGGACGCCATCAAACAGCTTTTGCACAATCTCGTCGCGGGTTTCTGCATCTGCTGTGGCGGTAAAGGCCGCCAGTGGCACGTCCAAGGCGCGGCGCAATTCGCCGATCCGCAGATAATCCGGGCGGAAATCATGGCCCCATTGGCTGACACAATGCGCCTCGTCCACCGCGATCATGCTGACGCCGATCCGCCGCAACATACCCATTGCCGACCCGGCAGCCAGCCGTTCCGGCGCCATGTACAACAGCTTTAGCCGCCCATCTTCCAACGCCTGCCAAACGGCATCGGTTTCTTCTTGCGTATTGCCAGATGTCAGCGCGCCGGCACAAACCCCCGCCTCTTGCAAGGCGCGCACCTGGTCGCGCATCAGGGCGATCAGCGGCGAAATCACCACCGTTACCCCGTCGCGCATCAGCGCAGGCAGTTGAAAGCACAGGGATTTGCCGCCACCCGTGGGCATGATCGCCAACACGTTCTCGCCACCGGCCACCGCCTGAACAATCTCTTCCTGACCGGGACGGAATGCGTCGAATCCAAAGACATCACGCAAAAGCGGGGCAGCGCCGGTCATGGGCATAGGGGCGATTGTCCTAAATTTTATCTATCTGCTCTTTAGACGGCACAATCACACACTAAGATTCGGTGAACAAGAGCTACAACTCCTGCTTTTTCTTGTCGAAAAGTACTCAAACCCAAACCGCCCCCACAGGCGCGGCGGTCAGTAGAAGGCAGAAATGTTGTTCGTTAGAATGATACGCAGCGCAAAGACAGCCAGCAACACCAGCAATGGCGCCAGATCAAGCCCCTGCATCTGCGGCAACAGCCGCCGGATCGGGCCATAGATAGGCTCTAATATCCGGTTCAACCCGTACCAGATCTGCGACACAAACTGCTGGTGCAGGTTCAGAACCTGGAAATTGATCAGCCAGCTCATGATCACATGCGCGATAATGAAGAACCAGACAACATCCAGAACAAGCATCAGGATTTGGAACAAAGACTGCATCGGACTACCTCTTTCAGATCGCTATCACCTAAGCGGCGCCGGACCAAAGGGCAAGGGCGCCGCCAACAGGAAGGCAGCAGACGCCAATCGCACGTGGCCGCGGATGAAAGACACGCTTGCTTGCAACGCCAAAGCCCTGTCTTATTGCGCTAACACTTTTTGGGGGCGGGGCATGGCAGACATTTCAGCGCGCAAGCGGATCTGGGGCTGGTGGTTTTTCGACTGGGCCAGTCAACCTTATCACACTTTGCTGGTCACCTTCATCTTTGGCCCCTATTTCGCGGCTGTCGCGGCGGAACATTACCTGGCCCAGGGCATGGGCGCCGAAGCAGCAAATGCCAGCGCGCAAAGCATCTGGGCCTTGTGCCTGACCGTAACCGGGCTGACCATCGGCTTTGGCGCGCCAATTCTGGGCGCGTTTGCCGACACATCTGGGCGGCGCACGCCTTGGATGGTGGTGTTTTCGCTGATGTATGTGGTCGGGGCCGGGGCGCTGTGGTGGGTCGTGCCGGACGGGTCCAACATGCTTTTTGGACTGTTTGCCTTCGGGTTGGGCTTTGTCGGTGCAGAATACGCGCTGATCTTCATAAATTCGCAACTTCCCGATCTGGGAACACAAGATGAAATCGGCGAAATATCCGGGTCAGGCTTTGCCTTTGGCTATACCGGCGGGTTGCTGTCGCTGATCGTGATGCTGCTTTTGTTCGTCGAGCAGGGCAATGGCAAAACGCTGATCGGGCTGGACCCGGCCTTTGGGCTGGATGCGACGCAAAAGGAAGGCACGCGCCTTGTCGGGCCGATTGCCGCGCTTTGGTACGCGGTATTCATGATCCCTTACTTCATGTGGGCGCGTGAAAAACCAACCGGCAAACGCGGCACGGTGGCACTGGCGCTGAGACATCTGGGCAAATCGCTCGCCAACCTGCCACGCCGCGTCAGCCTATCGGCCTATCTGGGCTCATCCATGCTCTATCGGGACGCGCTGAACGGGCTTTACGGGTTCGGCGGTATCTACGCCCGACTGGTGCTGGAATGGGAACTGACCCAGATCGGTATCTTCGGCATCGTCGCCCTGATCTCGTCGGCATTGTTCAGCTGGATCGGCGGCAAGGCCGACAAACGCCTTGGCCCCAAGCCGGTGATTATATCGGCCATATGGGTGCTGATCTTTGTCTGCATCACTATTGTCAGCATGTCGCGCACCCAGATTTTCGGCATTGCCTTGCCCGAGGGGTCCACTCTACCGGACATGATCTTCTTTGGCTGCGGCGTTCTGATCGGTGGCATGGGCGGAATATTGCAATCCGCCAGCCGCAGCATGATGGTACGCCATTCTCCAGCCGACTCCCCTACCGAAAGCTTTGGTCTTTATGGGCTTTCCGGGCGCGCAACTTCGTTCATCGCGCCGGCGCTTATTCTGTTGGTCACTGAAATGACCGGAAATGCGCGCATCGGGCTTTCGCCGGTTGTTGGGCTCTTTGCTATCGCGATGATTCCGCTATTGTGGGTCAAACCGCAAGGTGACCAGACCGAATGACATTTGCCCGCCTGACCTGCTGTCTGATCCTTGCCTTGGGTCTTGGGACCTCCACGGAGGCCGCGCCTTTGGCCAAGCAGCAATTTGGCGCCAAGACCACCGGGTCACAGCAACGCGCGGCGCCCTATGGCAGCTACGCCAAGGGCTGCGTTGCCGGCGCGGTGCAATTGCCGGAAACCGGGCCAACCTGGCAAGCGATGCGCCTGTCGCGCAACCGCAACTGGGGTCATCCCGACACCATTGATTTCATCAAGGATCTCAGCGCCTCGGCGGCCAAGCAACCGGGGTGGACCGGGCTGTATATCGGCGATATCAGCCAGCCGCGCGGCGGGCCGATGCTGTCAGGGCACCGCAGTCATCAGATCGGGCTGGATGCCGATATCTGGATGTTGCCCACGTCGCGTCTGAACCTGTCGAGCAAACAACGCGAAAACATATCGTCCATTTCGATGCGGCGGGATAAAGGCGCCTTTGTCAACGATAGCTGGAGCCGCGCCCATCACGAAATCTTGCGCGCAGCCGCCAAAGACCGGCGCGTTGCCCGAATTTTTGTGTTTCCCGGCGCCAAGGTGCAGATGTGCAAGGACGCAAAGGGCAACCGGGAATGGTTGCGCAAAATCCGACCCTGGTATGGGCATCACTATCATTTCCACGTGCGGCTGTCCTGCCCGAAGGGCATGCGCGGCTGCGTCAATCAGGCCCCGCCGCCGCCCGGTGACGGCTGTGCGGACGCGCAGAAATGGGTAGACGACATCCTGCATCCACCGCCGCCCAAAAAGGCCGACCCAAACGCCCCCAAAGCCAAACCACGTCGTGATTACGTGCTGGCGGATTTGCCCAAGCAATGCGCTTCTGTTCTGCAGTCCAAGTAACCTTTGCCCTTTTTATTGCCTGCTGCGCGGCACCTGCCGCCGCAGAGACTGCGCGCGTGCAGTATCTGGGCAGTTTCAACTGGCATATGGACAAACCGTGGTTTGGTGGCTGGTCCGGGATAGAGCTGTCGGCGGATGGGCGGAAAATGACGGTGATCACCGACCGTGGCTACCTGATGAGCGCCCGGGTTACACGCAGCGGTGATCAGATCACCGCCATCCGGCCAGGTCCGATACGGCATCTGAAAGCTAGTACAGGCAAATATCTGGCGCGCTCAATCGCGGATTCCGAAGGGCTGGTCGTGTCTCCGGATGGTCAATATTATGTCTCGTTCGAAGGCGTGGCCCGGGTGGCGCGATACGACACGCCCACTGGTACTGCTGTCGCTTTGCCCCAGGGTAGTGAATTTAGAGAGTTTGAAGATAATAAGGCGCTAGAGGCCTTGGCGATGGACGCAAACGGGCGCCTGTATGCCGTGCCTGAAATTGCAGATGACGATGATGGGATCACGGTTTTTGCGCTGAAAAACGGGGTGTGGTCCACCCCGTTCACGCTGAATGGCGGCGAAGGTTTCCTGCCTGTGGGCGCTGATTTCGGCCCTGATGGGCAGTTTTACCTGCTGGAGCGCGGCTGGAACATTTTTGGGTTTCGCACCCGCCTGCGCCGCTGGGCCTTTGTGGGGGGGCAGCCACAACAAGAACAGCTGTTGGTGCAAACCCGGACCGGTACGCATGGCAATCTGGAAGGTGTCTCTGTCTGGCGCGATCCCCAAGGGCGCACCCGGATCACAATGATCTCTGACGATAACTTTATGTTCTTCCAACGCACGGAACTGGTGGAATACGCTGTGACGGAATAACTTGCGTTTGCCCAGGCAACCCGTTAGCAGCCCCCTGCCTGCCTAATCGGCAGGACAAGTCGCCGCAACCTTGTAAAAACGGGCATATGATATGACACGCACCCACCTTCCCGGCATTCTTGCCATGGCCGCCATTGTTGTGGCCTCTAACATCCTTGTTCAGTTCCTGTTCGGCCAATGGCTGACCTGGGGCGCCTTTACCTATCCGCTGGCCTTTCTGGTCACCGACCTGATGAACCGCGTCTATGGCGCCGGGGCCGCGCGCAAAGTGGTTTTGGCCGGCTTTGTCGTTGGCGTTGTCTGTTCGCTGATCGGCACGCAGATTGTCGGCGAATATGGCCCGCTGGTCACCCTGCGCATCGCGCTGGGATCAGGCGTGGCGTTTCTGACGGCGCAATTGCTTGACGTGCGGGTGTTTTCCGCCCTGCGTCAGGGCGCGTGGTGGCGCGCGCCGCTGGCGTCGACGCTGGTTGGGTCATCAGTGGACACAATCCTGTTCTTTTCCATCGCCTTTTCGGCGTGGTTTGCCTG
Organism: Paracoccaceae bacterium; assembly: GCA_047639325.1. Taxonomy (GTDB): domain Bacteria; phylum Pseudomonadota; class Alphaproteobacteria; order Rhodobacterales; family Rhodobacteraceae; genus NVQY01. The sequence continues at coordinate 34,755 of JBLINN010000002.1, forward strand.
GCTGGAGCCCACAAACGATGTGGCCTGGGCGAACGAGGCGCTGCCGATGCTGGGCGTTGGGCCGGTCGCGCCCTTGTGGGTGTCGCTGGCCTTTGCCGACTGGTTGGTAAAGCTGTCGCTGGCCCTGCTGGCGCTGATTCCGTTCCGCCTAATTGCCATGCGGCTGGCCGTGAAAAACCAAACAGCCTGACGAATTTATTTGGTGAATTCCGAAAACCATGCAAGCCTGAGGGTGAGTTCAACAAATGTAAAGGAGGTGATCCAGTGTCAAGAAAGGTATTGGAGCGAGGTGTCGGAACAGGTTGGAGGGCCGCCCGTTAGGGCAACCCCAAGCGGCTTGCGCCGCACGACCTGACCAGGTGATGGTCTGACCGACCCACCTCCACAAACTTTCGGCAAGGGCCGCCCGGGCAATCGGGCGGCCCTTTTTACGACCACCACTTTGCAACCTCCACATCCTCACTCACCCCTGCGTGCGCGCGCACGCGAAGAAAGCCAGCAAGGGCTTGAAGAGCGGCCAGTTATATTTTCCGATTAGTCGTCCGTCACCTTGCCCCGCGTCGCTTTGACCCCGGCACGGGCTTTCTTGCCCTCTAGCCGACGTCGCACCGATCCCTTGGTGGGCCGCGTCGCAATCCGGCGTTTCGGGGCCACCAGCGCCTTGCGGATCAGCTCTATCAACCGGTCCCGCGCAATCTCGCGGTTACGCGTCTGCGACCGGGTCTCGTCACACTGGATCACCAGCGCGCCGTCTTTCGACCAGCGCCGTCCGGCCAGCCGTTTCAATCGGGTTTTCACCGGCGCGGGCAAGGACGGCGACCGCGCTGCCTCGAACCGCAGCTCGACAGCGCTGGACACTTTGTTCACGTTCTGCCCGCCGGGGCCCGACGCGCGAACAAAATGTTCGGTCAGCTCCCAGTCTTCAAGGGCGATGGTGTCGGTGATCACAAGCATGCGACAACCTTAGTTCACCCCCCATCCCGTCTGCAACCAGATGCCGGGCGCACCATGTTGCAGGCCAAGTCCCTCCGGGTTAGTTCAAAATGGCCAGAAACAACTCGACATCGCGAAAAATGTGTCCTTTGACCATCAGGTCGCCAACGATGATCGGCATATCCGCATTTGCCGGTCGCGGGCCGAATCCGCGCTCGTAGCTGGTTTGCGCCTCTACGCGACGCCCATCGAAAGCGGCTGAGAAAAACAATTCGCCCCATTTTGGATGATAAGCGAAAAACGTCAGATTGTTCGGGCTGACCGAATATTCCACCGCTTCAAAAGACACTGTATCGTCGCGATATCGAACCCCGTTTTCGTCTTCCTTGATTTTCTCGCGCTCATTCCAGAACTCGACAAAAACAGGTGTGCCAGCGGCACCAGAGCCATCCGGCAGGAAGCTGCCCGATGGTCCCAGAATAACATAATGCAGCGCATAGTCGCCGATCTTTGGGGTCGCGCCACCGGCCTGCCAATTGGGGATGTAAACCCCGGCTGGTTCGACGCCGCCACTGATTTGCCGAACGGCATAGTCTTCGCCGTTCAATGTTTCCCGCGAATGCCGGATACCCGCCAGCTTGATGTCCTGGCCCAGAAACTCCAGCGGTACAGGGACGGGCTGACCATCCAGAAACAAATGAGCATTCTTCAGCGACCATGTGCCGGTGGCGTTCATGCCCGCCCCGTCCGAAATCACAAATGTTCCGTCTGGATTGAACGTGTACATATCATAGCGACGCGCGCCTGAATCTTCGGTTGGCAGCCATGACCCAAGCAGCCATTCCTTCAACGAATGCTCGTTATTGGTATCGTCTTCCTGCGCAGGCTTTTGATCGCGCGCACCGTTTATGGTCCTGGCCGGGTGTTCTTCGCAATAGCCCCAGAATCCCGACCAGTTTTCAGCGTGGTAGTCGAATGTCAGGTCCACATTGCCCCAGGCCTCGGTGCGGATATTGGGAAATTGATGGGCCACAGGACAAGCCTGAGACGAGCTGGGCTCGGCCCAATAGCCGACATAATGGTCGTCACGTCCGGGACTGGTCAAATACATGAAAGATTTGCCATCTTCGTAGGTCGCAAAGCACATGATTGAACTGACACAGGACACTTCGATCTCGCCGAAATCAGATTTGGCATAGGTCCCGTTTGGCTGGGTTTGGGCCGAGGCGGCAGAAAACAGGAAAAGACACATCAGATATGTCGAGACTGCGCTAAGATTCTGGACGAATTTCCCCTTTGACATCTTCTCTCCAAAGATAGGTTGCGACGATCAGGTTTTTTTGATGATTTCCAACTTTCGGAGGCCAGAATTATCGATGCTAAGGCGGGTGTCAGAAACATAGCAAGGGAATTCAATGTGGTGAGCGAAGCCAGGGGTCGCCTGTGCGTGCCGGTGATCTTCTTGCCGGGCGTATATTTCAGCGAGGCCGATAGCGGGCGGCGATTGTCACAGGGCATGCGGCAAGCGGACGTGTGGCTGTTACTCGCGCAGGTCGCGTTTATGGCAATTCGCTAAAATTGAGGCTGGTACCCAAGGCCGGACTCGAACCGGCACATCCGTTAGGACGGGGGATTTTGAATCCCCTGCGTCTACCATTCCGCCACTTGGGCCTCGCCCCTGATCTAGCGTCCCTGCGAACCAAGGTCCAGACCCCAACGGATAGCTTTAAAAAATTTACCGACCTCAAAGTCCGGATCATTTCCCGCAGATCGCCCCCCACACCGCGCAATCGCGTCAATCTGGCGGTGTTTTTCACAACTCGCCCCAAAACCAGTATTTAGCGGTTGCGGCCCCTTTCAGTGTACGTTACCACGCCCAGACAAATTGGCGCGGGATGGAGCAGTCCGGTAGCTCGTCAGGCTCATAACCTGAAGGTCGTTGGTTCAAATCCAACTCCCGCAACCAATTTTACTTAATAAAACAAACACTTAGAACCCTAGCAAAACACTGGGGAATTAGGCGTGCAGTTTTACCTCAACGCCACCTCAACGTTTGATGAGTCGTGTAGGAAAATCGCATGGAATCAATGCGGTAGCAGATATCCCGAACGATTAATTCCAACCACGCCACGTCACCGTAATGGTTTCAAAGCTCCAATTGCCCTTTAACCCATCTCAGATATGGGCCCTGTAAGCGCTGTGAACCCGCTATCGGCGGGGAAACAGCGGGCTTTGTGACCCTTCGCTGCTGTTGACCCAACTGTCGCGAACGGCCCATATCCGCTGTTCACGTCTTAGGCCAACGCCGCAGTGCAGCTTTCGCAATGCTGACATTCACGTGCAGCGCAGCATTTCGACAGTGGCAATGGTGGCAGAGCGGGACAAAACGGACACTCCGATCCGTTCTGGATGACGGGCCAATGCAGAGCGCCTGTTTGACAATTTGTTTCCCAAGTGGTTCGGCGAGTGCTACCGTTCAGATCATAATTTATCCAAAGGGGAAAAAAATGTCAGTCACACTTCAGGTGATTTATCCTAACACCGATGGAACGAATTTCGACTATGAGTACTATATGGGCGCGCATATGGGTATCGTTGGTGACTGCATCGGTGAACATATCCAAAGCACCTTGGTTACCAAGGGTCTTGCAGGAGGTCCTGACACCCCACCGGGGTATCATGCAATTGCATCAATTGAGTTTGCAGACCAGCCAGCTTTGGATGCTGCCATGGGCAAGCTTGGCCCGGCGTTAGAAGATATTCCAAACTTCACAAATTCCCAACCGCAAGTCCTGATTGGCGAGCGCTTGGACGGCTAGTGATGTCCGTACTGTGCCCTAACCGGACCGCTGCAGCGCAGAAGGTAAATGCGTTGTAGCCACGCCCCTAGGAGGTCCGCTTCCCGAGTATGCCTCATCAAGTTCGCGATTGCAGCGAATTCACACTTCCCACCCTTTGTAACCGATGCTGCAGCCTGATCGAAGGTCCGCTGTTCAGAGGCATTGGCAGACCCTCGAGGAAGCTGACCCAAGGGGCGCTTCCGGCCCAGTGCCGACCTTGGTGGACGCCGCGGCGAAGGTCCGGTTCGAGCCCAAACCAACCGCGTCGCAATGGGTCCATTTAGCATTTGCAGCACGACCTGGAAACTCACGACCGGCCCAGACATGCCCGTCAGTTGCATCCTGTATTTTTCTGTGCCGTTTTCGCTTTGCGGACATTCATTCATCGCGCAGCTTTTCTGGCCGTCAAGGGGTAGTCCAAGAGGCTGGAACCGCCTGGATCAAGTTGCCGCCGAAAGACAGATCAGCGGTTAATCGACCTGATTGAAGTGAAAATTAAAGGCATGACACAACCCAAAATCTGGTTAATGTCAGGTTTTGGGGGTTGTCGGTTGCTGACATCGGTACCTGTAGGAGATCAAGTTGCAGGACATTCAAAGCTGGCTCACTGAACTCGGATTGGAAAAATATGCTTCAGTTTTTGCTGAAGCGGAAATCGAGGCAACGGACCTCGCGTATCTTTCCGAAGATAATCTGAAAGAACTAGGTCTACCAATGGGGCCACGAAGGCGCGTCTTCGAGGCCATCAAAAAGCTCTCTGATGAACCCGGAGGAAATGCGTCAACTCAGCAAATCCCTTCGACTGTAAATCCTGCTGCTGAGCCAGTTTCAAATCCCCCTGCCTCTCCCTCCGACGCCGAACGCCGCCACCTGACGGTGATGTTCGTCGACCTTGTTGGCTCGACAGAGATGGCGACGCGCATGGACGCGGAAGACATGCGTACCGTCATCACCGTATATCAGAACACGGTTGCCGGTATTGTTGGCCGGTATGAAGGGTTTGTTGCCAAGTTTATGGGTGACGGCGTGATGTGCTACTTCGGCTGGCCGCGTGCCGGTGAAGACGATGCGGAGCGCGCTGTGCGGGCGGGGCTGGCGATCATCGACAGCGTCAGGACGACAAAGGCCCCCAACGGCACGGCCCTTGCGACCCGGATCGGGGTCGCTACGGGGGTTGTAATCGTTGGGGACCTGATCGGCAGTGGCGCAACTCAGGAAGCAGCCGTTGTCGGCGAGACACCCAACCTGGCTGCTCGGCTGCAAGGCGTTGCAGGGCCGAACCAGCTTGTCCTGCCCGGTGAAACACGGCGTCTGCTGGGCAGCACTTACAGGCTGACCTCACTCGGCGCGCAGGAGCTGAAGGGCGTGGGTGCACCGGTCGAGGCCTTCGTCGTCGAGGGGGAAACATCTGTCGAAAGCCGCTTTGCCGCGCGCCAGTCCGGAGCCCTGACCCCCATCGTCGGGCGGGACCGCGAGATTGAACTGATGCTGGAACGCTGGGCGCTTGCCAAATCGGGCCAAGGCCAGATGGTCATCGTCAGCGGCGAGGCGGGTATTGGCAAATCGCGCATCACCAGAGCGGTCATCGACGAGGTTGCGAAGGACGATCACACCCGCATCACCTATCAATGCTCGCCCTATCACGCGGATTCAGCGTTCTACCCGGTTATTCAGCAATTGTCGTTTGCTGCCGGGTTCGCACCATCAGACGGGCCTGATGCCCGGCTGGACAAGCTGGAGGCGCTGCTCGGTCAGGACCACAGCACGCTAAAGCTGATCACGCCGATGATGGGTCTGGATGGAATTTCTCGGTACGGCACGCTTGATCTGACGCCAGCCCAGCAGCGGGCGCGCACGATGCAGACTCTGGCCGACCTGCTGGTTCAGCAAAGTCAGGACAGGCCGGTGCTGCTGGTCTACGAAGACCTGCACTGGATCGATCCAACCTCGCTGGAGTTGCTCGATCTGCTGCTGGACGTGATCACGGATCAGCCGATCATGATCCTCGCCACCGCCCGCCCCACGTTCGAACATGGCTTTGGCGGGCATCCCATCGTGACGCGCTTTGCACTGAACAGGCTGGGCAAGGATCAGATAGGGGACATTGTCGTCAAGTTGACCGACGGCAAGGCCCTGCCGGACGAGATCATGGCGATCATCGTAGAGCGCACGGATGGCGTGCCGCTCTTTGTCGAGGAACTGACCAAGACGATCCTTGAATCCGGCGCGTTGAAAGAAGACGGCGACCGGCTAGTTCTAAATGGACCGCTCAGCACCATCGCCATTCCGACCACGCTGCATGACAGCCTGATGGCGCGCCTGGACCGTCTGCAACCGATCAAAGAAGTGGCACAGACGGCGGCCTGCATCGGCCGCGAGTTCAGCCATGGCCTGCTGGCGCAGATCTCCCTTTTGCCCGAAGCCGAACTGACGGCCGCACTCGATGGCCTGATCGGTGCCGAACTGATTTACCGCCGCGGTCTTCCGCCCGAGGCGACCTATCTCTTCAAACACGCGCTGGTGCGCGATGCGGCCTATGAAAGCCAGCTGAAGGAAAAGCGCCGAGCCATCCACGCGCGTATCCTGAAGGCGCTGGAGGCGGACCCCGACATAGCCCCCGAAGTTCTCGCCACCCACGCCGAGGCGGCCAACCTCACCGACCGCGCCATCGACCTCTGGGAAACCGCAGGCAGGGCCGCCATTGCCCGCCCGGCCTTCAAGGAAGGTATTTCCAACCTTCGTCGCGCGATTGCCTTGATCAATCCAACCGTCGAAAGCGGTGAACGCCAGGTTGTCGAGCGGGCCCTTGCCTTGCAGGTTCAACTCGGAATGGCCTGCCTGCAGGGTGTCGGATATGCCGCCGACGAGACGAAGACAGAAATGGAACGCGCGCTGGTTTTGGCGGATCTGATTGGGGACACACCGTTACGGTTCGATGTCGTTTTCGCTCTTTGGGCCGGGCGATATGTTAGAGCCGAACATTCCAAGGCCTTGCCATGGTCGCAGGTTCTTCTGGACGTCGCCGAGAAGTCCGGGGACACGACAGAACTCGTTTTGGCAAACCGCACCCAGGGCGTATTTTCACTGATGTCGGGAAGGCTTGCCGAGGCGCAGAGATTCCTGGACAAATCTCTCGCGTTCTATGAACCGGCCAAGCACGATGGCCTCGCGTTTCGGTTCGGGCAGGAAATAGGTGTCGCCACCCATATCTACCACTCTTTAAATGCCGTTCTCCAAGGCGACACAAGCCGCGCCGCGCTACACGCGCACGAAGCAGAGAACCGGGCCTTGGCGTCGGGCCACATCATCACGATCTGCTATATGCATGGCCACTTGATCCTCTGCGCCATGATAGCGAATGACGGACCTGCCCTGTTGCGTCATCTGAATGCATTGAGCCCGATTGTCGAGGAACACAACCTGCATATCTGGTTGAGCATTGCTCGGATAGCCTCTGACCTGCTGAACGCCGGTCGGGGTGATCCGGTAGGTATCGATCGCTTCTTTGATCTCGATGCCGAGATGGTGGCAGGCATGAATGGCGTTTTCTTGCCAACTTTTAGGATTGAAGCGGGAAAACGCGCCCTGGCGCTCGGCCTTCACAGTCAGGCCAGGGATTTGGCGGCCATGGCCCAGGACGTGATTGAAGCGACTGGCGAAAGGTTTTCCTTGTCCGATTTGCACTGCTTGAAGGCTGCATTGGCAAACGTGGACGGCAATGGAGAAGCCGCAGAAAAACACCTTGATGTGGCTCTTGATATCGCCCGGCAGCAGGGTGCCAAACTTTGGGAGCTGCGCGCGGCCATCGACCTCGCCCGCCTCTGGCAGGAACAGGGCCGGATTCACGAGGCCACTGCCCTTCTCGACCCTATTCACAAAAGCATCGCCGAAGGGGATTGCCCAGAAGATCGGGTGATGGCCCGCGAATTGCTCACGGAATTGGCGTCATAACTCGGGTTTCGGCGGATTGCAGTCCCACTTCGTTCCTTGCCTCGGTGGTCAACAAAATGACGCTTCGAACGTCGGCTTTGTCGATTTCGGGTTCTTCATTTATCCTTGCAGACGTGGCCCGGCTCCCACTCTCGCAATCATATGTTGTGCTTTTGAAAGCCGAGATGATGCAGGTGCAACGAAGGGCTGTTTCGTCCGCACTGCGGACCCTGATGCATACCGCAGCGAACGGCAGGTCTCCGCCCTTCGCGTCGAAATGTGCATGGTGCAGCATTGGTACGTTACGCGCTGACCGGAAAACCGGGCCGCATTATGCGCCACATGCCCGCGCCTGTTCCCTGAGCACGCCGTAATCCGCAAGCCAATCGGCCAGGGTTGTCCCGTCAGGCAGAACTTCAATTTCATTCGCCGCCTTGACCTTTGCTGCGCGACTGTATTCCACCACCGGCGGGCAGGCCCCAAGGGCAGGTTTAGAATTCACCGTGGCGCAGGCGCTCAACAAGTTCGTCCCGATCGCGAGGGCGACGGCTGGCCACCTCAAGCATCCTGCGCTGATTTCCATTTACTCTCTCCCGGTTTTCAAGACGTTCCGCCAGCCGTCCGGTGCGCTCACCGGAGTGGCGCAGGGACAGCAGGAACAGCAGTATCGTGAGGGTAATGACCGCCCATTTCCCGACAGCCAGTGCAAACCGGCTACCGGTGACCCAATTGACGAGGGCACCGATCATCGCCGACCTCGGTTCCAGTCGTCCCATCGGGCATAGATGGTGACACTGACGCCAATCAGCGCCACTGCGATGAACAGCCAGCGCAGTGTATCGAGATACGGCACCAGCGGCAGAATTGCGGATTGGGTTTCAGTCAGAACATCCTGCGCAACCTCGACCCCAGCCGCCCCCAGCGTTGCAACACCCGCAGCCCCGCCCCCTTTCATGGTCCGGCTTTGGGCCAGCACCTCGCGGGCGGGCGGCGTTTCTTCGGCAAAGGCGTTCATCTGGACCGGGAAGTGTTTGCCCCATTGGCGGGTTGGACCAAGATCGACATGAATGAAGCCCGAGCGCGGATAAAAGCCAAATCCGAGGAAGCCAACGGCGCGTGCCGCTGCCTCAAAGGCTAACGGGTCGTGGTTCGACATGGCGATATCGAAGGCCGCACCGATCAGGTGCTTTGAGCGTTTTGCGCCACCAACCGCCCGGTTGTGCTCCGGGCTGCGATAAGCCGAGCGGACGATCAGCGGTTTGCCGAGCCGATCACGCAACGCCTGCAACCTGTCCAACGCGGCTTCGTTGATCAGCAATTTGCCGGTGCCCCGGCAGGCGATCTCGGCGGGAGAGAAGTTCGACCAACGCCAGGCAGTGTCTGGCACATCCCGCCAGTGGTCATAGAAGGTGGTTGTCATGATGTCCTCCATAAAAAAAGCCCGCCGGATGGCAGGCGGGATCAGGGTTCATTGTGATTGGTGCGAGCGGCTCGGGATGCGCCGCTCAGGGCCCGGAGCCAAACAGCTTCAGTTTCACGGCAATACCGGCAATCAGGGCGAGCAGCAGGCCGGTGGTGATCAGGCGGATGATGGTCCGCCAGGCGGTGCGCCGCGCCATGCGCAGGCTGTCGAGCAACGTCCGCAGGTCATGAATATCGATGGCGGCCTCGGGTCCATCGAGGCCAACATCGGCCAGTGCCCGGCGTGCGCCTTGCTCGGCTGCGCGGGCCAGCATCGCTTCGAACTCGTCATCGGGCATGCGAACAAAGCCCGCATCCGAACGTCGTGGGGTCATTGGGATTGCCTTTTCGTCATGGGATTTTCGCCTCAGGCCGATTACGGCCAGTACTTGTCGTCCGTCCAATCGCCCGGGATCGGCACCATGTCCTTGATCGCGCGGGCGGCGAATATGTGCGCGCGATCATGTTCGGCCGCTGCCTGCCCCATCGCGAACATGGTCGGGGCGTCGAGCGGTACATTGACGTTGTCCCGCGATAGCCATGTGAACCCCACCGCGCTGCGATTCCAGCGGTAATCGCCGGGTTGTGCCCCAGTTCCGATCGCGAACCCGGCCAGCGTGGCGGCACCGGTGATGCGCATCTTTGACGCCTCGTCGAAATCGAACGGCTTGCCCCGAAACGTGAACCTCGCCTCGATCCGCCGATCGCGCTCGGCATTGATCGCGTCAGCCTGGCGCCGATAGCGGGCATCCTTATCGATGCCGATGCGGACGGTCATGGCACAATCACCTCCACATCGAAGTCGATATTCGGGAACGGGCTTTGCGAGCGCACTTGGTAGGTGCCTACATCGACCAGCTCCAGCATGTCATCCTGGACGGGCACCTCAGTGGACACTCCCACCTCATCGGTGACGATGATTATCGAAGCAGCTGGCAGGGCCGAAAGATCATAGGTCGCCCACGTCATC
>JBLINN010000003.1:0-42585 GCA_047639325.1 Paracoccaceae bacterium
AATTAGTTTCGGGTTGGACACTTAGCGCCGAGCGGCGTTTGGCGTTGCAACGCACCCGGGCGGGCCGGGCCACCTTTGATCATCTGGCCGCCCAGCTTGATACCGCCTTGCCCCCGGTGCAGCGCGTCGGCACCAACCCGGCGGTGATGTTCCAACTGCTGCCGCTGGCATTACAGCATCCGGATATCGCAGGTTCGACCATGCGATACACCATCTGTTCCGGGTTGACGGGGACGATGACCCGGGCGCTGTGGGACGGGGTGTTGGACTGTTACGTCGGTCGTATCCACTGGGACGAGGTGCCGCCGCAAATTGCCGGTGCGCTTTGCCATGTGCCGCTGATGACAACCGATCTGGTGGTGGCCTGTGCCCGCACGCATCCGTTGGCCAGAAAGAGCCGCCTGCGTATATCCGACCTTGCAGGGTGGGATTGGGCGCTGCCGCCGGGCAATTCCAAGAACCGGATCGCGCTAGAGGCGGGGTTGCGCAACAATGGCCTACCGCATGCAAATGCCACCTTTGAAATCGCAGCGGACCCCAATGCGTTGATGATCCTGGTGCGCGAAATGGAATTACTGACCATCTTGCCGCGCCTTGCCCTGGACCGGGCGGTCGCGGCGGATCTGTGCGCGCTGGGTCTGGTAGATTTGCGGATGCCTGCGATGCAAATCGGGTTCTTTACCCTGGCCGAGCATGCGCAGATGCCAGCGTTGCAAAACCTGCGGCAGGCACTGGCCGAGGCGGCGCAAGCCGTCACTTCCGCTTGAACAGCAAATGCGCCGCGCCGATGTGGTCTTCAACCCCCGACAGCCAGTCCCGCGCCTGTGTATTGTCCGCCACATTGCCGTCCAGAAAGGCCAGCGTAAGCGCGCGCACCGCCTGCATCTGGTGCGGGTGATCCGCGCCTTTGTGCCCAAACCCGCCAAGCAAATGATCGGCATTCTGCAAGACGGCCAGATACTTGCCCCCCGGCGGTGCCAGATCATAAGGTTCGGCCTTTCAGCGCCAGTCCTGCCCCAGCGGCCCACCATCGCGGGTGCCGGTCACTGTCCGCATTGGGCCAAACACCCGGTCCCAGGACCCATGGCGCAGGCCTTGTTGCGCGCGGCCTTGCCCGCTTAGCGCGATAGCAGCGGCAAAGCGGTCATCGCAAAAACTCTGGGCCTGCTGCCCGGGAAAATCAATTTCGGCACCCGCGACCAACTGCGCGGTATAGGCGCCAAACGAATGCCCGGCGATCACCCAGGGCAGGTCACGGACTGTCACCCGGATCTGGCGCAGCACCTCATCCATTTCATCCGCGATGCGCGCCACCATGGCAAGGCGGCGCAGCCAAAAGGACGGCGCGTGCAGGGTTTCGTGCATGCGGGTGCGAACATTTGGCAGGGCGGTCCATTCTGAAAGGTCCTGATTGTCGGGGTTCAGGCCCAAATCCGGCTCGGCCCGCGCGACACTCTCGATGGCGTCGGGAAAGGTTGGGTGTATCACCACATAACCCCGCGCCGCCCAGGTGCCAGTCAGCCGCCCATAGGCCTGTCCGTTGCTGCCAAGCCCATGACAAAAGACAACAATCACCGTGATCACTCCCTGCGCAGGCTTGCGACAGGTCAACGCAAGCGGCGCACCGGTACAGTCTGACAGCCGCACATTATGCACCGTTTCGCAGGTGCCCTCTGCCTGCAGTAAATGCCATGGAATGTCGGTCATTTTGCTGCATCTTTCCGGCGCGGCGCGTCCCGCTCTATCAGAAAACCCGCAGCGCTTCCGCCGCCATCGACCGGCAGGCCGGCAGGCCGGGGGGCATCTGCGTATGACATCGCGCCATCGCCCGGGGGCAGCGGTAGCGATAGGTGCAGCCCTTGACCACGTCGCGTGGCAAACCCCCTGCTGGTGCCGCCCGCCGCGCTGCCCGGCGGGCGCGCTGGCGTGCCGGGTCTAACAACGGCGCAATCAATTTCGGTTCCAGCGCCAGGGCCGACGCAATGGCGATCCGTTGCCGTTGCCCGCCCGAAAACTCGTGCGGATAACGCGGCAGATGCGCGGCTGTCATGGCTGTGTGTACTGTCAGGGGTTCACACACGATCTGTTCAACCGTCATCGATGCGTTCAGCGATGAATACGGGTCTTGAAACACCGCCTGTATCTTTTTGCGTATGTCGGTGGGATAGCCACCGGTCAATGCGGCCAAATCAGTCCCGTCAAACCGCATCGTCCCTGACTCGGCGGGCACCAGCCCCAACAGCGTGTTGGCAATCGACGATTTGCCCGACCCGGATTCCCCCACCAATCCCAGTGTCTGACCGGCGTTGATGGTCAGGTTCGCCCGCTTGACCGCGTTGAACGGCCTGCGCCGCAGTTGCAGACCTGTGCGCGACCAGTAGGTCACACAAAGATTGCTGATTTCCAGCAGGGGTGGGCTGTTGGTCATTTGGCACCGTCCCGCGATATCTCGCCCGCGTGAATGCAGCGCACCCGGCGCGACGTACCCAGCAGCCCAACAGCCGTGTCGCAGACCGGACGGACATGCGAACAGCGCGCGGCAAAGCGGCAGCCGCTGGGCCACTGAACCGGCACTGGTACTGATCCGGGGATTGTTGGCAGTGGCGGTGTTGTGTCCGACGCATGCGGCATCGCTGACAGCAGGCCGGTTGTGTAGGGGTGGCGCGGGTTGGCAAACAAGTCATCGACCGGTGCGGTCTCGACAATTTCACCGGCATACATGACGCTGATTTGGTCGCAGATGTCCGCAGCCACCACCAGATCATGGGCGACAAACAGGATCGCCATGCCGAATTCATCCTGCAGGTCGCGAAACAGGTCGAGAATTTCTTGCTGCACGGTCACGTCCAGCGCCGCTGTCGGCTCATCCGGGATCAGCAGTTTTAGGTTACAGCTAAGCGCGCGGGCAATTGCCACGCGCTGGGCCATGCCACCCGACAATTCATGTGGATAAGCCTTGGCGCGGGCGGCAGCGCGGGGGATGCCGACCCGGTCGATCAGCTTGACGGTGCGGGCCCATGCCACCGTGCAGGACATTCCCTGTTTGACGCGCAGCACCTCGGCGATCTGGTTGCCAACGGTGTAGGCGGGGTTCAGGCTGGTTGTCGGATCCTGAAACACCATCGCCATGTCATTGCCGCGCGCCTTGACCATCTGCTGCCGGGACAGTCTGCGTAAATCGGTGCAATCCAGAATGACCTGAACCCGCGTTGTGCGCCCCCGGTTCCGATCAGCCCCATCAATGCCAGCCCGGTGATTGTCTTGCCACTGCCGGACTCGCCGACCAGCCCCAATGTTTCGCCCTTTGCGATGGAAAACGAGATATCCGTCAGCACCGACACCTCGCCCCCCGCGCTGGGCGACACCACGACATCCAGCCCCTGCACAGGCAGCACTTCACCTGGGCGCGGTGGCAGCGGGTCGGATGCTGCCCGCGCAACATCGGCGCGGTCGGTCTGTGTGGGCACGGGTCGGGGCGCACCCTGAATGCCGCGCCCGATGGAATCCCGGATCACGTCGCCCAGCAGGTTCACCGACAACACTGTTGCAAAGATGGCCAGCCCCGGCGGAATGGCGAGAAACCCGTTCAGGTCCATGAAAATCACCGCCGAGTTCAACATTGTGCCACAGCTTGCATTGGGCGGCTGCACACCAAGGCCAATAAAGCTCAGCCCAGCCTCGGCCAGCAGCACCGCGCCCACGGTCAATGTCACCTGCACGATCAGCGGCGGTGCGATGTTGGGAAAGATATGGCGGATCAGGATACGCGTCGGGCTTGCGTCGACCACACGGGCGGATTTGACGTATACTTCTTCGCGTTCCGTCAGAACCACACTCCGGGCAAGTCGCAGAAAGGACGTGGAAACAGGATGCCCAGCGCAATCATCGCCCGGTGCAGCCCGGTGCAGCCCGGTGCAGCCCGGTGCCCAGAATGGCAATGATGACAATCGCGACCATAATGCTTGGAATAGACACGATAGCCTCGACCACGCGCATGACGACCCAATCCCACCAACCGCCGCGATAGTCGACAAACAACCCGATCGGCACGCCGATGATCACCGCCAGCGACGTCGCCTCGGCCGCCGCGATCAGCGCGATGCGGCAGCCAAAGATCAGGCGGCTAAGCACATCGCGCCCCAGATCATCGGTGCCCAGCCAGTGCTGTGCCGACGGGTATTGCAACGCGTTGATCAGGTCTTGCTGCAACGGATCATAGGGCGCGATCCAGTTGGCACCAATTGCGGCCACCACTAGCAAAATCAACACCAGCGACGATGGCACAACAACGGCCAATGTAGACGGCTGACGCCATGCGGGGCGGATGCGAATTTGGGCGGCCCTCATGCCGGGCGGGCCTTGGGGTTCAGCAGGCCATAAAGGATGTCGGTGAACAGCTGCACCACCATGACCATCAGAACCAGAACAATACCCTGGATTATCGGGATGTCCTGTTGGCGCACCGCTGCAATCGCCAGCGATCCGATGCCGTTGATGGCAAAAACCTGTTCAACAATCAGCGCGCCACCTAGCAACACAATGATCTGGAACGACAGCACTGTCACCACCGGGATCAGCGCATTTTTCAACGCGTGCCGCAGGATCACCCGGCGCGATGACAGGCCCTGCGCCTGCGTCGCGCGCACGTAATCCTGCGGCACGCTGTTGAAAATAGATGTGCCAAGATCGCCATGTATCGCCCGGCCCAGCCAGTCGAAATAGCGGATCACGAACGGCTCGTTCAGGCCAAGCCGTTCGCGCACCATCTGGTATTGCGCTTCTGTCCCGCGATCCCCGATGGGTCATATCCACCGGATCGCTGGGCAACAGCGCGGTAAAGGAAAACGTCAGGATCGACACGATCAACAGCAACGGCAGCATCGCAAGCAGGCGTTGCCC
Organism: Paracoccaceae bacterium; assembly: GCA_047639325.1. GTDB lineage: Bacteria > Pseudomonadota > Alphaproteobacteria > Rhodobacterales > Rhodobacteraceae > NVQY01. Next base: position 4,900 of record JBLINN010000003.1, read on the forward strand.
GATCAGTCTTAGCATGTTCCTCTACACTTTCCGTTGGCTTAGTTAGCGACGCGTATACCACGGAAATAGGGCGTGTCGGTGCCGGGGCGAAACTTGGTCGTGGCATTATTGGCCACCGCATCGGTCGCCCCAAACAGCAACGGCGTGGTGGTGAGAAAGATCAAAGTGCTGTCATCGACCAGATGTTCGAACAACTCGTGATAAACCGTGGCGCGCTCGGCGGGCTTTACCAAAGACAATCCTTTGTCGCTAAGGGCGGCCATCTCGGGCGATGGCGCGATCTTGAACGAATTGAACACGGCGTTTTCACCAATGTAATAGGTCGTCAGGAACTTCGGATCGGCGAATGTGTTCCACACAAGGTTGGTGGCCGGAAAATCCGTGGTGCGGCTGCGGCGCGCCAATGTGCCCGGTTCAATCGTCTGGATGTTCATGGTGATACCCACGTCCTTGAGAAACCCCGCCACCGCTTCTAGCCGCGAGGCAAAGATCGGGATCGACGGGATGGTAAAGGTGAACCCATCAGCATACCCAGCCTCTGCCAGCAAGGCGCGTGCCTTGTCTGGATCATAGGTAAACTGCCCTTCAAGTGCCGGATTATAGGCCCACAGACCGGCCGAAAACGGCTGATAGGCCGGGGTCGACAGGCCAGATTCAACCGCTTTGGAAAAGGCTGGCCGGTTCATCGCTTAGGCTATCGCCTGGCGCACCCGCTTGTCGGCAAAGGCCGGCACCTGCGTGCCCGTGCGGTCGCTGATGACAAGGTGATAGGTGGTGCCACCCTTGTTTTTGATCAGGTTGATCCCGGCGGTGCGTTCAAGAATTGCCGCCTGCGGGCTGGACAGGAAAATCGCCAGATCGACCTGTTGCGTCTTAAGCGCATTCAGGCGCGCCGTGTGTCCGGAATTTCAAGGTTCTCCAACCCCTGATCGTCGGGGGTCCGATAGGTTGGGTTCGGCGTATAAATCCGCACTTCGCCTTCGCGCGACGCGCCGGCATCATAGACATATGGCCCCCTGCCCACTTGGTTACGGTCCAACGCCGGGTCGTCGATTGCCTTTGGGCTGACCAGCATACCTGCCGTGCCGGTAAACGCGTCAATAATGGCCGGGTCGGACTGCCTGAGATGCACAACGATCGTGTGCTCGCCGGTTGCTTCGGTGGAGTCGACCAGTTTCAGCGCGGCCAGCACGCCCAGTTCCGACGACCGGTCAAACAGCCCCTCATAGACCGGGCGCAAATAGGCCGATCCGCCGCCGGTGTGGCGGTGCGGGTCCATATGGCACCGCTCAATCCGTTGGTCAGAGACTAAAAGAGGTCCGCATGACACATGCCCCCTTCAATCTCGTGCGTCGGGAGCCCTTAGATTGGCGGCCACCGAACATGAGGCCAAGTGCCGAAGGTTTTTGGTCAAATACCGGTGCCTGCCAGCACCCACAAGATTTGCTGCCGCCTTCGTAGTGAGGGTCTTCAATATTGCCGACATTTTCGCAGCTGAAATGAGACCAATGCGGGACTTGGGAAGCCAATTTATCTTGTGACCCTTTGATTTCACCGGTCGGAGCAAGAGGAATCCAACCTCAGACCCCTGCCTCCCGAAGGCAGGGCTCTACCAGGCTGAGCTGCACTCCGACCGTGGGCGCGAACGTATGCCAGGCCCCGAAATTTTGCAAGGGTCATGCCCTGGCCTTTTCCATGGCCTTGAGGTGCTTGCCAGCGCTGCGCAGGCAGGTCATTCTGTACACCGGCCAGGCACCGGGAAGCGTGCACAATGATGCAGGAAATCTTTATCGTTCTCGGCGGGATCGGCATGTTCTTACTGGGCATGGACGTGATGACAACCGCCCTTAGGGAAGCTGCTGGCAGCAACCTGCGCGGGCTGTTGTCGCAGTTCACCACGACCCCATTGCGGGGGGTGGTGACCGGGGCGGCGACCACGGCGTTGATCCAGTCGTCCAGCGCGACTACGGTGATGACGGTTGGCTTTGTCGGCGCCGGGCTGATGCATATGCCACAGGCGCTGGGGATCATTTACGGTGCCAATATCGGCACCACGGCCACCGGCTGGCTGGTGTCGCTCTTGGGGTTCAAGCTGCAGCTTGAAACCATCGCCATGGTCACATTGCTGCCTGCCAGTCTGGCGGTCCTGCTGGCCCCCGGGCAGGTGGCGCGGGCCGGGCGGATTGTGGCGGGGCTGTGCCTGCTGCTGATCGGGCTGGATATGATGCAGGCCGGGATGCAGGACGTTACCCGGCTGGTGACGCCGCAGTTTCTGCCGGGCGAAACGGTGCTGGGGTTGCTGGCGCTGGTGGGCATCGGGCTGGCAGTGACAGTTCTGATCCAGTCGTCCAGCGCGGCGGTGGCATTGGCGCTGGTGATGCTGCAAAGCGGGGCGATCAGCTTGACGCAGGCAGCGGCAATTGTTGTTGGGATGAATATCGGCACCACGTTTACCGCCATTCTGGCCTCGGTCGGTGGATCGCGGGCGATGCGCCAGACCGCGGTGGCCAATCTGGCATTCAACCTGGCCACCTCGGCGATGGCGTTTCCGTTGCTGCTGATCGGGTCCGGCGTCTTGGTGCACATCGCGCAAACCACCGGACCGCTGACCGCGCTTTTGCTGTTTCACACCGGGTTCAATCTAATCGGTACGGCGGTGTTTCTGCCACTGACGCCGCAGTTCACCCGGGCGATCACCCGGCTGGTTCCCGACCAAAGCACCGATCATCTGATCGACCTGGATCGCGGTGTGTTGGGCGATGCGGGGGCGGCCCTGATCACGGCACAGGCCGGGGCCGCCGCCATCGCCCAGCGGCAGTTTTCAGCCCTGTCCGCCGCCCTGACAGCCCCCCCGGATTACCGCAGCCTGTCGGCGCTGGAGCCCGGCATCGGCGTCGCCATTGACAAGCTGGAGGTGTATTTGTTCGACATCCGCCTGCCACCCGGCCAGCCCGCCGAAGAAGAGGTGTATTCAGATCTGTTGCATCAGGCCGACCACCTGCGTCGGTTGCTGTTTCGCTGCCAGCAAAAGGCGCGGATTCAAACCTTGCTAGAAGACCGCACCCTACGCCGCCCGGCGCATACGCTGGGGGCCATCCTGAACCGGGCGGCGGGCAGCGATAGCCATGATTTACAGACTGACCGGCTTGGCCGTTTGCAGGCGTTGGTGACCCATCGGACCAACCGGCACCGGCGCGGATTGTTGCTGGGCGAACATGCGGGCATCTATTCGGTGCAGCAGGTGTTTGCCCATACGGACGCGATGCGCTGGTTGCAACGTACCCTGCACCATGCCGAACGGATCGGCCATTACGACAGGTTGGCCCGCGATGGCCTGCAGCAGCAAATGCCGCGGCAGGCCGGGTAACCTTACAGGCTGGCGTCCAGGGCCGCGACAATTGCGTCGCCCATTTCGGTGGTCGAAACCGGCGTCACGCCGTCTTCGCCCAACAGATCAGCGGTGCGCAGCCCATCGGCCAGCACCTTTTCCACCGCGTCTTCCAGCCGCTTTGCCTCGTCGCCGAGGTCAAAGGAATAGCGCAGCGCCATGGCAAAGCTAAGGATACAGGCAATCGGGTTCGCCTTGCCCTGACCGGCAATATCCGGGGCCGAGCCATGTACCGGCTCGTACATCGCTTTGGGGCGACCATTGGCCATTGGCTGACCCAGGCTGGCCGAGGGCAACATGCCCAAGGAACCCGTCAGCATCGCCGCCATATCCGACAGCAGATCGCCAAACAGGTTGTCGGTGACAATCACGTCGAACTGCTTGGGCCAGCGGCACAGCTGCATCGCACCTGCGTCGGCATACATATGCGTCAACTCGACATCCGGATAATCCTCGTCATGCACCTTTTGCACGACTTCACGCCACAGAATGCCGGATTCCATCACGTTGGCCTTTTCCATCGAGCAAACCTTGTTGCCCCGACGCCGCGCCAGTTCAAACGCAGATCGCGCCACCCGGTCAATCTCGGACTCGGTATAGCGCTGGGTGTTGATGCCCACGCGCTCGCTGCCCTCTTTGAAGATGCCACGCGGTTCGCCGAAATAGATGCCGCTGGTCAGCTCGCGCACGATCATGATGTCCAGGCCCGCCACCACATCCTTTTTCAACGACGAAAAATCGGCCAATGCGTCAAAACACTGCGCCGGACGCAGGTTGGAAAACAGGTCCATTTCCTTGCGCAACCGCAGCAAGCCGCGCTCGGGCTTAACGCTAAAATCCAGATCGTCGTATTTCGGGCCACCCACGGCGCCCAACAGCACCGCGTCCACCTCTTGGGCGTGGGCCATGGTGTCGTCATGCAGCGGTGTGCCGTGTTTGTCATAGGCAGCACCGCCCACCAGATCCTCGGACACATCAAAGGTGATGTCGCGCTTGTCACTGTACCAGGTGATAATTTTGCGGACCTCTGCCATGACTTCGGGGCCGATCCCGTCACCGGGCAGGATAAGAAGCGAAGGGTTGGTCATGGCGATCTCCTGAAAACTGGTTTGTCCGGGCCTATCGTGAACAGCCGCAGGGGTCAATAATCGCGAGCGCACCACCCGCAACAATATCTGATTTCTTTCAAAGAAATCGTGTCGGAAAATTTGAAATTTTCCGGTTACCCGGCAAGCGTACCGATCGCTTTACGCGTCCACCCTCTGCAGCCCCTCGGCCAGCAAATCCCACACCCGGCGGATACGCGGCGTCTGGCGCATTGCCCGATGCGCCGCCAGCCAGACCGGCAACGGGTCAATGCCCAGATCAAACGACAGCTCTTCCACCAGCGGATCACCCCGCGCCACCCCCGTCTGGCTGAACCCGATACCACAGCCAGCGCGCACCAGCTCCCAATAGGTCGCCTGATTGTCACAACGCACCGCAAAATCGTCCCGCGTGGCCGCCCATCCCATCGCCTGCATGGTGCGCACAATCAGGTCGTTGCGATCATAGCCTACCAGATCATGATCCAGCAGTTCCTCGATCCGCTTGGGCCGCCCAGCGCGATCCAGATAAGATCGCGCTGCAAATACCCCCAGCTCCAGATCGGCAATATGCCGGGTGACGATATCCAATTGCGTTGGCCGGTACATTCGCACCGCGATATCCGACTCGCGAAACAGCAGGTTCTCGGTGGTATCGGACGGTAGCAGATCCAGCTGAATCGCCGGCTCCTCGGCCCGGATATGCGCGAGGATCGGCGGCAGCAGGTGATGCGAGGCAAAGACGCTGGCGGTGATCCGCACTGTGCCTTCCAGCATCTGCGACTGTCCGGCGGCAGTCAGGGTGATCTGGTTCATCGCGGCGCGCATCTGCTGCGCCATCGGCATCAGCCGCGCGCCGGTCTCGCTTAGGGCCAGACCTCGCGCATGGCGGTCAAACAGCACCGTGCCCAACGATTGCTCAAGCGTCTGGATATGACGGCCCAGCGTCGGCTGGCTGTGCCCCGACACCCGCGCCGCGCCAGACAGCGACCCGGTTTCGGCCACCGCCAGAAAGCTTTGCATCAGGGACCAGTCGGTTTCTTCCATTCAATATTGAATATCCAATTGTCATTTTTTCGCAATACCCTTGCGATATATGAATGGATAAATGTCTTTCCACAGCAACTTTCAGATGCAGGAGCCTGACATGACACAGACCGTATTGATCCTTGGCGCATCCGGGCGGTTTGGCCAAAACGCCGCCAACGCCTTTACCCAGGCCGGATGGACCACCCGCCGCTATGACCGCAGCCAGCATAATCTGGCACAGGCCGCGACCGGCGCGGATGTGATCGTAAATGCCTTGAACCCGCCCTATCCCGACTGGGAAAAGCAACTGCCGGGTCTGCACGCCGAGGTGATTGCCGCTGCCCGCCAAACCGGGGCTACGGTGATTGTGCCGGGCAATGTCTATGTCTTCGGCCAACAGACACCCGGCCCATGGTCTGAAACCACGCCGCATAACGCCAAGAACATGCTGGGCCGTCTGCGCATCGACATAGAGGCCGCCTATCGTCGTTCAGGCGTGCAAACCATTGTTCTGCGTGCGGGGGATTTCGTGGATACCAGTGCGTCGGGCAATTGGTTTGACCAGATCATGATCAAGACCCTGCACAAGGGGGTTTTCACCCATCCCGGCAATCCGGACATCCCACATGCCTGGGCCTATCTGCCCGACATGTGCCGCGCAGCCGTTCAACTGGCCGAAATGCGCGATGGCCTACCGGTGTTCAATGATATTCCCTTTGCCGGGTACACTGCCTCGGGCAATGACATTGCCGCCGGTCTGACTCGGGTCACCGGGCGCAATATGCGCGTAAAGCCGATGTCCTGGCTGCCGATCCAACTGTTGCGCCCCTTCTGGCGCGTGGCCCCGCGATTGTTGGAAATGCGATACCTGTGGGATACGCCGCACAGTCTGGACAACACCCTGTTTGACACGCTGCTGCCCGGGTTTCAGACGACTCCGCTGGAAACGGCGCTGGCCTCGGCCATCCCGCAGGGGTCAGTCCAGCGCCAGATCAACCCACACAAGGCGGTGGCGGCTGGCGGCTAGCACATCCGCGTGGCCCGCGTCATCCGGTGCGGGCCAGACCACACCCGCACCCACAACCTGCCAATCGCTGGATGGCAGCACATAATCCACCCGCAACCGACTAACACGAGGCCAATCCACGGTGTCCAGCGCATCCGGCCCCTTATGGCCCTGATCGCCAGCCCCTGCAGCGCCCACGCTGCGCGGTTTTGGGTCTTGCAGACGCGGGTCGGACAGCAAGTGGCGGATCGCGGGGTGCCGCCCGTCACTGTCCTGCGCGTCCAGATTGGCACCCCCGGCCAGCACAAACCGTGCATCCGGTGCCAGGCCAAAATCACCGTCCAGAAAGGCGCGCCAAAACATAATCTCGTCATGGTTGCGCCGCCCATTGCGATCCTCTGGCCCGTCAAACACCGGTGGCCCGGCCTGAAACGTCAGCAAGGTCACGTCGGCCCCATCGGGCAGACGCACCGGCACCACCCAGTGGCCAGTGCTAGACAGGCGCTGAACCGCCTGCGCCTCGGGCGACGGAAACGGCGTACCATCGGGGTGTTGCGGTAACAGCGCGCCCGGCAGGTCACGCCACAAAACCGCGCTGAAATCCCGCGCCTTCTCGGCCAGGATCGGGAAACGCGACAAAACCGCGATGCCGCCACGCCCGGTAAACGTACCATAGCCCTGCGCATCGCCCGGCCCGCCCAAACGCCCGTCGCCATCCAGATCCAGATCGCTGGCCATGCCACTATTCGGCCGGGGCGCATAGATATGGCGATAATCCACCCCCGCCACGCGCAGCACATCGGCAAAGGCGGCAATCGCCACGCCATCCAGATCCCAATCAACGCCTTGCAGGGCCAATATATCCGGCGCTGCCCGCGCAATCACTGCCACAGCAGCGGCAATCTGCCTGTCCTCGCCACGCCGAATGTCGCGCAGCAACAGGCCGGGGCCATCGCGCGAGAGTTCGGCGTTGAAACTGGCAATTCGCAGAGGGTCGGCCTGCACTGGCAGGGTGGCCAAAACCAAGACCAGCCCCCAGCCGACGACCCTCAACCGGGTCATGCGGTCTGCATGGCCTCGGCATTGGCATAGGCGCGGCGGCGCTTTTCCTCGATCAATTCGGATATCCGCAGCATCGCCACACCGCGCATGATCATGCTGGCGGGCAGAAACGACCACGCGCTCATGGTCCAGATCAGGGTCTGCGGGTTTTCCATCGAAATCGGGTTCACCCAATCGGATGCCGCCTTGACCACCGCAGGGATGATAAACGGCAGCAAAACCCCCAGAATGACATTGATCCGCCCGTCACGCTGCAGACGATGCACCACATCGCCGCCGCTGGTCGGGTCGAACAACGGCAGGTTCACCCAGACATTGAACGCCCCGCTTGACGTTGGCCAGCCAAGCACGCGCACAAAAAACAGGAAGGCGGCAACAGTGGCCAGCGCAATAAGATAGGACACCGCCGCCGCCGTACGCACCGCGTTCACCGTCTCTGCCGGGGCATCCGCGGGCAACATCAGGATAACCAGCCGCACCGGGGAATAGGGAAAGTCGCCCCAGGTGCCAATCATCGCGCCAACCCCAGCAAACAGCGTGGTCACGCCGGTGGGTTCGTATTTATGCTTACAGATCACCGTCAAAAGGAAAATCATCGCAAACAACGCCACAAACCGGATCCGGTTTATTGGCGGCGCATCGCGGAATTCCACAAAGCTGGGAAAGTGAGAGCTATATTCCACAAAGGTCAGCAATGCGGCGAGCAGCGCCAGCAGCGCCACCATCTCTATCGAATTATTAGTCGCTTGTGGCAGCAACAACGACGGAGTTGCCACCAACAGAGCTACCATTATGCCGCGCATTGCTGCGCCGGGTACGTGTGCAAACACTGTCCGAATCCCTTCAAACTGGACAGGCGCGATACTTAGCCGAGCCTTTGTTCCAACTTGATGTCACCCTTGCGGGCGTGTGCCTCATTTTGGCCCCATTTGTGCCGCTATTCGGGTGGTCACTCAAGTCGCTCAGCTACCGGACACGGGATTTTAGTTAAAATCGTGAAAAAACTGGTGCGTCTTTGCATCATTTACCGACCTGTTATGGGGTCGGGCCGCCCATGCCACCATATGTTGTAGCCTCCCCCAGACACCCCGCAAAACCAAAAGGGCCGCCCAAAACGGACGGCCCAAGCGGCTGTAACGAAACTGTTTTTCAGATCAGACCCAAGGGCGCTGGGTGCTTGCCTTGGCTTCAAACGCATCGATCGAGGCGGTTTTTGCCAGCGTCAGGCCAATATCATCCAACCCGTCCAGCAGACATTTCTTTTTGAACGCGTCGACCTCAAAGGCAAAAACCTCACCATCTGATGTGGTAACGGTCTGGGCCTCAAGATCCACGCTGATCCGGGCATTGGCACCTTTTTCAGCGTCTTTCATCAGCACATCCACCACGTCTTGCGGCAAGGCAATCGGCAGGATGCCGTTCTTGAAGCTGTTGTTATAGAAGATGTCGGCAAAGCTGGGGGCGATGACGCAGCGGATACCAAAATCCTTGATCGCCCAAGGCGCATGTTCGCGGCTGGACCCACAGCCAAAGTTTGCCCCGGCCACCAGAACCTCGGCCTCGCGATAGGCGGGCTGGTTCAGCACGAATTCAGGGATTTCCTTGCCATCGTCATCATAACGCATCTCATCAAACAGGTTCACCCCAAGGCCCGACCGCTTGATGGTTTTCAGGAACTGCTTGGGGATGATCATATCAGTGTCGATATTGATCATCGGCATCGGGGCAGCCACCCCGGTGATTTTGGTAAACTTATCCATGTCTTACTCCATCAGGGTGGGCAGATACCCGGCCCCCGCGTATTTATCAATTAAGCATTTATCGTTTAAGCGCCTGTCCAACCGTGCGGATGAAAAACGCCAAAAGAACCAGGCCTGCGCCGTTAAACAACAGCTCGACCCCCAGAAGAACGCCCAGAATGCTGACCGATGCGGTTTCGAAATTCATCCAGATATAGGCCGCCAGCACCAGCGACAGGGCGCCCGATACCAGCATCGGCATAAAGAATGGCGTGCCGCGCATCTGCATCGAAAACACAATGCGGACGATGCCGCTGGCCATCAGCAGGATCATGATCAACAGCGCCAGCGAGATCGCCCCCTCTAGCGGGTTGAACAGGAACGACAGGCCCAGAAACGCCATCAGCACGCCCATTGCCAGCGACAGAACCTTGCTGCCCATACCTTCGGCAGACAGCCCGCCGATGATCTGAAAGATACCGCTTAACAGCAGCATCGCGCCGGTGATCGTGGTCACCGCCATCGACGCCACAACCGTATTGCCCAGAACCACAACGCCAAACACAATGGACAGAATGCCCAGTGCCAGCCATTTTACCCATTCTTTCATTGGACCGATCTCCTGTTACAGATGTTATCTGAACAACACTTACAGCAAGTCGCGCACATCTGTCAGCTTTCCGGTGATCGCCGCTGCGGCCGCCATTTCGGGGCTGACCAGATGGGTCCGCCCACCGCGGCCTTGCCGCCCCTCGAAATTGCGGTTGGACGTTGACGCACAACGCTCGCCCGGCTGCAATTGGTCCGGGTTCATCGCCAGACACATCGAACAGCCTGCAAGGCGCCATTCAAATCCGGCCTCGATGAAAATATCGGCCAGACCTTCCTCTTCGGCCTGCGCCCGGACCAGCCCAGACCCCGGCACAATCATCGCCCGCATCCCGTCCTTAACCTTTTTGCCCTTCATAATTCTGGCAACAGCGCGCAAATCTTCGATCCGGCCATTGGTGCAGGACCCGATGAACACGGTGTCGATTTTCACATCCGTCAGCGCCGTACCGGGGGTCAGACCCATATAATCCAGCGAGCGCTGGGCGGCATCCACCTTGCCACCCTGAAAATCCGACGCCGCAGGCACATTTGCGGTGATCGGCAGCACATCCTCGGGCGAGGTGCCCCAAGTGACAACCGGCGCGATGTCTTCGGCCTTGATGGTAACTACCTTGTCCCAATGCGCGTCCTCGTCCGTAGACAAGGTCTTCCACCAGGCCAGCGCGGCCTCCCATTGCGCACCCTTGGGGGCGTGCGGGCGGCCCATCACATAGTCGTATGTGGTCTGGTCCGGCGCGATCAGCCCGGCGCGCGCGCCACCTTCGATGGCCATGTTACAGACGGTCATCCGCCCTTCCATCGACAGGTTGCGAATCGCTTCGCCGCAATATTCGATCACATAACCGGTGCCACCAGCGGTGCCGGTCTTGCCAATCACACTTAGCGTGATGTCCTTGGCGGTCACGCCCGGGCCCAACTTGCCGGTGATCTCAACCTTCATGTTCTTACCCTTGCGCTGAATCAGCGTCTGGGTGGCTAAAACATGTTCGACCTCGGACGTGCCAATGCCATGCGCCAACGCGCCAAACGCGCCATGGGTGGCGGTGTGGCTGTCGCCGCATACCACTGTCATCCCCGGCAGCGTCCAGCCCTGCTCCGGGCCAACGATGTGCACAATACCCTGACGAACATCGTCTACCGGGTAATAAACCACGCCGAAATCACGGGCGTTTTTGTCCAGCGCATCCACCTGAATGCGGCTTTCCTCGTTTTCGATACCCTTGGCGCGGTCCAGCGTCGTGGGCACGTTATGGTCCGGTACTGCAATGGTTTTTTCCGGCGCGCGCACCTTGCGACCTGCCAAACGCAGGCCCTCAAAGGCCTGCGGGCTGGTCACTTCGTGCACCAGATGGCGGTCGATATACAGCAAACAGGTGCCATCATCTGCCTGATCGGCAACATGGGCATCCCAGATTTTATCATAAAGCGTTTTGGGGGACATGGGTCCACTCCCGTAGTTTGGAAAATGTCAGAGGGTACGGCAGGCGGAAATTATCGACGCGCCAGAACCGTGCGGGTGGCCCCATGGAATCGCTCGCGCAGGCGGGCGCGGTCTTGCAGATCGATGCTTAGGGACAATTGGGGTGTCATGCGCCCCAGATACAGGGGCGGGCGCGGTCAATCAAGGTTCGAAATGGCCTTGCCAGATTGGCGTAAATGGCACAGACCCGCCCGCAACGCCCAATTTTCCAAGCCTTCATTGAATTGTCGCCACAGCGTTGCTACTTTTACCCCATTCCCGGCGCCGGGGACTACGGCGCGCATTCTAGGAGGACTACGTCCTGACACCCCACGCAGAAGCGGCTCCGTCCGCTGATGATCGGGCCGGTCTGATGACCACCCGAACCCGGCCAGACAGCGAAACACTGTTGGCGCATATCCTTTCCTCACTTGATGACGATAAGGCCGAAGAAGTCGTACAGATTGATCTGCGCGGCAAAACGGCTATTGGCGACTATATGGTCATCGCCTCAGGGCGCTCGACCCGGCAGGTCTCGGGGATGGCAGAAAAGCTGGTCGACAAGATCAAGCAGGATTTCGGTTTCACCAGTAAGGTCGAAGGTAAAGATACCGGTGACTGGGTGCTGATCGATACCGGCGATGTCATCGTCCATATCTTCCGCCCCGAAGTGCGCGAGTTTTATCAGCTGGAAAAGATGTGGATGCCTTCGGCGGCTGACGGGCACTGACGTCACTGCCAACTGATCCACCCGCCGCGCTGATTGCGGCACCAAAGGGTCAAAGCGATGCGCATACATATCTGCGCGGTCGGGCGTTTGCGCGCCGGGCCGGAAAAATCCCTGATCGACGACTACCTGACCCGGTTCGACCGCACCGGGCGCGCCTTGGGCCTTGGCCCGGCCAAACTGATCGAGGTCGAAGACCGCAAAGGCGGCGGCATGGGCGCCGAGGCCACCCTGCTGCGCCGCGCCCTGCCCAAAGGTGCGCTGATCTGCACGCTGGACGAACGCGGCAAAACGCTGTCGTCCCCCGATTTCGCCACCCGCCTGTCAAGCTGGCGCGACGCGGGCCGCGCTGACTTGGCGCTGGTAATCGGCGGTGCCGATGGCCTCGACCCACAGCTGCGCGCCGAGGCCGATTTTAGCCTGTCCTTCGGTGCGATGGTCTGGCCGCATATGCTGGTCCGCGTCATGTTGGCCGAACAACTATACCGCGCCGCCACAATCCAGGCTGGCGGCCCCTATCACCGCAGCTAGCAAAAACGCGCCCACGCCCTGCTCTTTTTCTTGTGAAAAATACTCCCGCCGGAGGCTCCCACCCATAAGCAAGCGCAAACAGCACAAATCTATCGTCCCGCCATCGAAAGGGACCGGATCAACTTACAACCCCTCGCCAATAGGCGCGCCTGCGGCACGCGGCCTCCGGCGGGAGTATTTTTCACAAGAAAAAGAGTGGCTCAGGGAAGGGTTGCAAGAGTGGTCTTTGTGTTCCAGCCATCGACCAGACAACGCGCTTGAATCTGTACCTGCTGTGTACCTTCCGGTATCTGCGCGCCGCTCAAGGACCGGGTAAAGGGCAGTTCTGCCTCGTGCGGGTGGAACAACACCCGCAGGCCCAGTTCGTTCCCGTCCATATCTAGCACCCGCCAGCCATCGGCATAATGCTCCCACCCGGAATCGGGATGCGATAGGGTGACGTCGAACCGCCAGCCATCGGCTCCGGGGGCGGCGCGCACGCCCTCGACCTTTGGCGGATCGGCGGCGGCGGGCAGGGCGAGGGTCAGTAGCAGGGCGGCAATCAGGTTTCTCATGGCTGGTATCCTAAGCGACGGTTGCTAGAAGCCCAATCACGACTGTGTGTCCGTCTGCGATTCCGGCGGGATTTGCAGCAGAACCGTCCGTGAATGCGACGCGAATTCCCGCCGGTATAGCACTGCCGTTGTCAGCGCAGTGGCCAGCATCAGCGGCACCGGCCCCAGCAACCACGCCGCTGAAGTCAGCGCGAAATAGGTGGCGCGCATCGCGCGGTTGAAACTACGCGCAGCGGTGATGTTCAGTTCGGCCGCCTGCGCGGCGCGGGGATAGGCCAGGTCAGCTTCGGGTTCGTTCGGAACGGAGGCCATCAGCACAGAGCAATAGCCAAACAGCCGGTGTGCCCAGACAAATTTCAGGAAAGCGTTGGACAGGAACAACAGCACCACCAGTATCTTGATTTCCCACACCACCGTTGGGATGTTGCCCAGCGTCAGGTCCTGTGCCAGCCCGGCCAACCGCTCGGTATTGCCGATCAGCGCCAGCCCGCCGCCAATCGCGATCATCGAAGCCGAGGCGAAGAACGTCGCTCCCTGTCGCAAGCTGCCCACAAGGTGCGAGTCAAACATCCGGGGTTGCCGAGTGACCATCTGTTGCATCCAGTCGCGGCGGAAATCATCCATCAACAGCGACACCGACGGCAGCGACACCGGGGGTTTCTCGATCCGCCAGCCGATGCCCAGCCAGCACAGGGCCAGGACTGCCAATGCGGCGTAGTCCAGATTGGAAAACAGGGAGAATTGGTGTGCCCAGGTCATAGGGTGACGTTAAGGGCATCGCAAACATCTTGCCAATGGGTGAAATTGGTAATATATCTTTACCAAATTATCGAGATCTGGAGAAAATGCCGTGGAAATGCCAAAACCTGACCCGGCCGTTCTGGCCCGCAAGGCGCAGTTGGTGGCGCGGCTGGCCAAGGTTTTACCCGCCGAGGCGATCATCTCGGACGAGGCCGAAACCCGTGCCTATGAATGCGACGCGCTGACCGCCTATCGCTGTCCGCCGATGCTGGCGGTGTTGCCGTCGTCGACCCAAGAGGTCTCGGATGTTTTGCGCATCTGTCACGAGTTGGGGGTGCCGGTGGTGCCACGTGGCGCGGGCACCTCGCTGGCCGGGGGGGCGTTGCCAACGGCGGATTGCGTCATTCTGGGTGTGGCGCGGATGAATGACGTGCTGGAAACCGATTATGACAATCGGATCATCCGGGTGCAAACCGGGCGTACCAATTTGAGTGTCACTGGTGCGGTTGAGCAGGAAGATTTCTTTTACGCGCCTGATCCGTCCAGCCAATTGGCCTGCGCGATTGCTGGTAATATCGCGATGAATTCCGGTGGGGCGCATTGCCTGAAATATGGCGTGACCACCAACAACCTGTTGGGCGTCACCATGGTGATGATGGACGGCACCGTCGTCGAAATTGGCGGCGCGCATCTGGATGCGGGGGGGCTGGACCTATTGGGGTTGATCTGTGGGTCTGAAGGGCAATTGGGAGTGGTGACCGAGGCGACCTTGCGTATTTTGCGCAAGCCCGAAGGCGCGCGGCCAGTGTTGATTGGCTATGACAGTAATGAGGTGGCGGGCGCTTGTGTCAGCGACATCATCCGCGCCGGGGTGTTGCCGGTGGCGATTGAATTCATGGACCGGCCTTGCATTGAGGCGACTGAGGCGTTTGCCCATGCGGGCTATCCGATGTGCGAAGCCTTGTTGATTGTCGAGGTTGAGGGCAGCCCGGATGAAATTGACGCGCAGTTGAAGGTGATCAAGGACATTGCCCGCAGCCACAACCCGGTGGAGCTGCGGGAGGCGCAGGACGCGGATGAGGCGGCGCGCATTTGGCTAGGGCGCAAAAGTGCGTTTGGCGCGATGGGGCAGATCAACGATTATATGTGCCTGGACGGGACGATCCCGGTGTCGTCATTGCCGTTTGTGTTGCGGCGGATTGCGGAGATGTCGAAAGAGTTCGGGCTGGACGTAGCCAATGTGTTTCACGCAGGCGACGGAAACATGCATCCGCTGATCCTGTTTGATGCCAACAAGCCGGGCGATTTGGAGATTTGCGAAGAGTTTGGCGCGGAAATCCTGAAGCTTTGTGTTGAGGCAGGGGGGTGTTTGACCGGTGAGCATGGGGTTGGCGTCGAAAAGCGCGATCTGATGCTGCACCAGTATGCGCTTGCTGATCTGGAGGCGCAGATGGCGGTGAAGGATGTGTTTGATCCTGCCTGGTTGTTGAACCCGGCCAAGGTGTTTCCGTTGGCTGTGTCCGAAGGGCGGCGGGTTGTGCGGGTGGCGGCGGAGTACTGGGGCCAGCCCCCATACCCCCGGGATATTTAAGGCCAGAAAAAGATATGATGAGACCTGAGAATGAGGCCGAGCTGGCCGAAATGGTGGCGGCGGCAGTGGGGCCTTTGACGGTTCGGGGTGGCGGGACGCGAGGCGTTTCGGTGGCTGGGGATGAGTTGAGTACTGCTGGGCTGAGCGGGTTGAGCCTGTATGAGCCGGGGGCGCTGACGCTTGTGGCGGGGGCAGGAACGCCTTTGGCAGAGATTGAGGCGGTTTTGGCGGCGGATAGTCAGCGGTTGGCGTTTGAGCCGATGGATCATCGTGGCTTGCTGGGCAGTGCGGGCGAGCCGACCATTGGCGGGGTTGTGGCGGGCAATGTCAGCGGGCCACGGCGGGTTCAGGTAGGCGCGGCGCGGGATTTCCTGTTGGGGGTTCGCTTTGTCGATGGCACCGGTCAGGTGATCAAGAATGGTGGGCGGGTGATGAAGAATGTCACTGGCTATGATTTGGTCAAGCTGATGGCCGGGTCTTGGGGCACGTTGGGAGTAATCAGTGAGGTGGCGTTCAAGGTGCTGCCGGTGCCGCCGACGCAGGCGACGTTACGCTTGGAGGGGTTGGATTTTGTCGGCGCGGTGCGGGCGATGTCGGCGGCGTTAGGCTCGCCCTTTGAGGTGACCGGGGCGGGGTTTGACGGCAGTGCTGTGTTGATCCGCATTGAAGGGTTTGCCGAGTCGGTGGATTACCGCGCGGGGCGGTTGGCGGATTTATTGGCGCCGTTTGGGGCGGTCAGCCGCGTGGAAACGACGGACCAGTCGGCGGCAATCTGGAAAGCGGTGCGCGATGTAGGCGCGTTTCACGGGGTGCCGGGCGATGTCTGGCGGATATCGGTCAAGCCATCGGATGCGCCTGCTTTGGTGGCCCGGCTGGATACTGACAACGTGGTGTTGGACTGGGGCGGTGGGCTGATCTGGGCCTTGATGCCCGAGGGGCGCGATTTGCGCGCCTTAACAGGCCCGTTTGACGGGCACGCCACGTTGGTACGCGCCAGCGATGACACCAAGGCCCGGCTGGGGATGTTCCAGCCGCAGTCACCGCCGCTAGAGGCGATCAGCGCCGGGTTGCGGGCGCGGTTTGATCCGCGTGGCATTTTTAATCCTGGCCTGATGTCAGCCAGAGCCGGGGGATAACCACATGCAGACCAATTTCACCCCCGAACAGATGCTGGAACCCGGCATCAAAGAGGCCAACGATATTCTGCGGTCTTGCGTGCATTGCGGGTTTTGTACCGCCACCTGCCCGACCTATCAGGTCTTGGGAGACGAGTTGGACAGCCCGCGCGGGCGGATCTATCTGATCAAGGATATGTTGGAAAATGACCGGGTGCCGGACGCACGCGTGGTCAAGCATGTGGATCGCTGCCTGTCGTGCCTGGCCTGTATGACAACCTGCCCCTCGGGCGTGCATTACATGCATCTGGTGGATCATGCGCGCGACTATATCGAACAGAAATATAAGCGCCCGTTCAGCGACCGTGCCCTGCGCTGGGTGCTGGCACAAATCCTGCCCTATCCGATGCGGTTCAGGTTGGCCTTGCTGGGGGCCAAGATCGGGCGACCGTTTCGTGGGTTGATCCCGGATGCAAGGGTTCGGGCGATGCTGGAGATGGCACCAAAGAAAATCCCGCCGGTCAGCCGCAATGACGACCCGCAAAGCTTTGCGCCAACGGCCCCGCGCCGGATGCGGGTGGCGCTGATGACGGGCTGTGCGCAAAAGGCGCTGAATACCGATATCAATGATGCCACCATCCGGCTGCTGCGGCGATTGGGCTGCGAGGTAGTGGTGGCCAAAGGCGCGGGCTGTTGCGGCGCGCTGACGCATCACATGGGCAAAACCAGTGAAAGCCACGGCACAGCGGCCAAGAACATCCACGCCTGGGTGGCGGAAATGGACAACGAGGGGCTGGACGCGATTGTCATCAACACCTCGGGCTGTGGCACCACAGTCAAGGATTACGGGTATATGTTCCGCAATGATCCGCTGGCGGCAGGTGCGGCGCGGGTGTCGGCGATTGCCATGGATGTCAGCGAGGTTCTGACCAAGCTGGAGGTGCCGCAAGCGCCCGATACCGGCATCACCGTGGCCTATCACGCGGCGTGTTCGCTGCAACATGGGCAAAAGATTACCACCTTCCCCAAAGACCTGCTGAAACGCGCAGGGTTCAAGGTGGTGGAACCAGCGGATAGCCATCTGTGCTGTGGCTCTGCCGGGACGTATAACCTGATGCAGCCCGAGATTTCGGCGCAGCTGAAAGAGCGTAAATTGCGCACGCTTGAGGCCAAATCGCCTGACCTGATCGCCGCTGGCAATATCGGCTGTATGATCCAGATCGGATCGGGCACCGATCTGCCGGTGGTGCACACGGTCGAGCTGATCGATTGGGCCACTGGCGGGCCGAAACCACCCGCGTTGATGGCCAGTGACACGGTGCTGCAAGGGGTGCGTGCGCCCAGCTGACACTGCCGCAATTTCCCCGCAATTGCCCCGAATGATGCCCGCCCCTCGCCGTATTTCCGCCCACCCGCGTCCATAGACCAAGGGGGAAATAGGCGAAGGATGGGCGCGTGCGGCATTGGTTCCATATACTGGTTTTGGCAGTTCTGCCCACGGCAAATCTGGCCGCGGACGCCGCATTGCAACGTCTGGAAACCACCGAAGCTGGTCGCGGTTGGGAGGCCGTCGGGCGGCTTGATATCAACGGCATGGGGTTTTGCACCGGGGCGTTGATTGCGCCCAATCTGGTGCTAACGGCGGCGCATTGCCTGTTCGACAAATCGTCGATGGCGCGGATTGACAACAGCCGGATCGAGTTTCTGGCAGGCTGGCGCAATGGCCGCGCCTCGGCCTATCGCTATGTGCGCCGTGCAGTGGTGCATCCCGATTATGTCTTTAACGGCGACGTGTCGCCCGAACGGGTGCGCAACGATGTCGCCCTGCTGGAATTGCAGCAGCCGATCCGCAACACCACGGTCACCCCGTTCGAAACCGCCCCGCGTCCACGCAAAGGCGACAAGGTGGGCGTTGTGTCTTATGCGCAGGACCGGGCCAACGCCCCGTCGCTGCAACAGGTCTGTGCCGTAATGGCGCGCCAGCAGGGCGTTCTGGTGATGTCCTGCGATGTCGATTTTGGATCCTCGGGCGCGCCGATCTTTTCCTTTGATGGCGGTGTGCCGCGCATCGTGTCGGTGGTCTCGGCCAAGGCCGAAGTTCAGGGCAACAGCGTCGCACTTGGCACCTCGCTGGACGCCCCATTGGCGCTGTTGCGCGCCGAGCTTGCCGCTGGCAAGGGCTTTGACCAGACGCAACCGCCGCTTGCGGGCCGTGTGGTTGTGGGGGGCTTGCGCAACAACACCGGGGCCAAATTTATCAAGCCATGATGGGATGTCTGCGCCTTTTGACCCTGTGTCTGGCGCTGGTGCCGGGACTGGCAAGCGCGCAATCAGGCAGCAGCCTGGTCCGCCTGACAGACCGCGACGACCTGCTGGGATGGGAGGCCGTTGGCCGCCTGGACATGGCCGGGTCCGGGTTTTGCACCGGGACATTGATTGCCCCCGATCTGGTGCTGACGGCAGCGCATTGCGTCTATGACCCGCGCACCAACGCGCCGTTACCGGCCCAAAACCTGACTTTTCGCGCTGGGTTGCGCGATGGCGTGTCGGTGGCCGAACGCCCGGTGCGACAGGTGGTGGCGCATGCGGGATACCGGCCAGAGCTGAACATGACCCGGGATAATGTGCGTCAGGATGTGGCCCTGCTGCGGCTGGCCAGTCCGATTGTCAGCAGCGACGCAGACCCGTTTATCCTGCATTCCGGCACCTTGCCCGGGCAGCAGGTTAGCGTAGCGTCTTACGGCCAGGGCCGGACCGAGGCCCTGTCGCGCCAACGCCAATGCAAAGTGCTGGGCGCCAGTGGCGACCTGATGATGTTTGACTGCGACGTGACCTTTGGATCGTCGGGCGCGCCGGTGTTTGCCCGCGTCGGCAACCGGGGCCGCATCGTGTCGGTGATTTCCGGTGTCGCGAAGATTAATGGCCAGAAGGTATCGCTGGGCATGTCCCTGCCAAATGTGGTCGCCGACCTAAAGGCGCAGATGCGGCGCAATCCGGTAACTGGCCCGGGGCGTGACATAAAACGGGTGCAGGTTGGCGCTGGCAGCTCTGGCACCGGGGCCAAGTTCATCAAGCCGTAAGGGCTTGAATCCCCAAGCACCCAATCCCATCTTTGTTATGTCGGATCGCCAAATTGGGGTCCGATGTCACCTGTGCCCGTCCAGATCGGAGGGCAACACACATATCGCTCTAGAATGAGGATACCACTATGCGTACGTTTGATTTTGCCCCATTGCACCGCGCCACTGTCGGCTTTGACCAGATCGCCGACCTGATGGACCGGGTCCTGACCAATGATGTCAGCCAGCCCACCTATCCCCCCTATAACATCGAAAAAACCGCTGCTGACGCCTATCGTATCTCGATCGCCGTGGCCGGTTTTGCCGAAACTGACCTAGCGGTCGAGCTGAAGGAAAACAGCCTTATCGTTGCCGCCCGCAAGGCCGAGGACGAGGGTGAGCGTACCTATCTGCATCGCGGCATCGCCACCCGCGCCTTTGAACGCCGGTTCACCCTGGCCGATCATATGCGCGTCACCGGGGCCAGCCATGTGGACGGAATGTTGCATATTGACCTGCAGCGCGAAGTGCCCGAAGCGTTGAAATCCCGTCGGATCGAGATTGCCAGTACCAAGGCGGTCGAACAGGACGTGGTTGAAGGCAAGCCCGTCAACTAAGGCGGCCGGTTTACGGCAGACTGCAAAGCCCGGGCAAACTGTCCGGGCTTTCGCAGGTTTCCCTCGTGGGCAGGCCACGAAGGGCGTGGCCCCGGACCAAGGTCCGGGGCGGTTGCGTTTTACGATCAGCGTTGCGACAGGCTTTGGGCCAAGCGCATCAGGCGGACCGCCTCGGCGCGATACCCAAACGCGTCTTCGCCCTTGGCGCTGTTGGCCAGGCTGATCGCCTGATCATAGCCCCAGTTGCCCAGATAGGGGCTGTTTTGCAGCAGCTGGCCAAACCCGGCAATTGCCGTGGCAAAGCGCATATCGGCACTGGCCTCGGCGCCTTCGCGGATCGGGATTTCGATCAACTGGCTGGTGGTCGCCCCCGGTTCTTTGTACCGCAGCTTTAGGAACCCAAGCTCGTCACTGGTCGTGGTCACCTCGCTGGGCTGATAACGCAGCGGGTCAGACAATTGGGCGGGCGAGCCGACCGGCGTGACCTCGTACAGGGCCGTCACTGAATGGCCCGCGCCAATATCCCCTGCATCCACTTTGTCATTGTTGAAGTCCTCGCGCCGCAGAATGCGGGTTTCATAGCCGATCAGTCGGTATTCCGACACGGTGGCCGGGTTAAACTCGACCTGAATCTTCACATCATTGGCGATCGGGAACAGCGCGCCGGTGAACTGATCCACCAGCACTTTTTGCGCCTCGGATAGCGTGTCGATATAGGCCGCCTGCCCGTTGCCGTTCTGCGCCAGCGCCTGCATCGTGGCATCGTCCAGATTGCCCCGCCCAAACCCCATCACCGACAGATAGGTGCCGCTGTCACGCTTGGCGGCGATAAAGGTTTTCAACCGGTCCGGGTCGGACAGGCCGACGTTGAAATCGCCATCAGTGGCCAGAATAACCCGAGTCACTTCGCCCTCTTCGGCCATGCCATCTGCCACGGCATAGGCCTGTTGCAACCCCTGCTGTCCGGCAGTCGACCCACCAGCGGCCAGATTGTCCAGCGCGCCCAGTATCGCCGCCTGATCCGTCGCGGGTGTGGGTGCCAGCACCTGCCCGGCACTGCCCGCATAGGCAACAATCGCCACCTGATCCTGTGCGCCCAGCTTGGACAGCATCAGCGCCAGCGACTGCTTCAACAGCGGCAGTTTGTCGTCGCTTTGCATCGACCCGGATGTGTCAATCAGAAACACCAGATTCAGCGGCGGGCGGGTTTCCACCACCGGATTGCGCCCCTGAATGGCAATATGCACCAACTGAGTGCCGGGATTCCACGGCGTGCCAGTCACACTGACAGTTGGTCGGAACGGCGCGCCATCGACGTCCGGCGCGGCATAATCATAGGGGAAATAGTTGATCATTTCCTCGATCCGCACCGCGCCTTCTGGCGGCAGTTGCCCAGCTGACAAAGAAGAGCGCACAATCGCATATGATGCCGTATCCACATCTATCGAAAAGGTCGAAACCGGCGTTTCGGCGGTGATTTTCAACGGATTGGGCGCGGCATCGGGATAGGCCTCTGTATCGGGTCCAACCCCTCCGAACGTGGGGTCGGGGGGCGATGGTGCCGCGATCCGGGCCGCCATCGGCGGGGCAGTTGGCGCCGCCATCGACCGATCACTGCGCGCCAATGCCCCCAGTGTTTGCGGTGCGGCGCGTTTTGCCGTTGGGGCAGCGGTCTGCGCGGCGGCCCCATCCATATCATCGGCCAGCGCGAATTCTTCGATTTCGGCAGTCAATGTATCCGCTGGCACCTGACGGGCGCGGGCCTGATCGGCCTCGGCGCTTTGCACCTGTTTGCGGGTCTCGATCTTGGGCTTGGGCATCTCTTGCGACACTGGCGTCGGGGCCGTCGCCCGGCCCGGCACTGGCACTTGCGACCAGTCCGGCATCACAACAATCAGGCCAACAGCGGCCAATGCGGTGGTTGCGGTCAGCACACCGCGGGTGGACATGGTGGTAAACATATTTGCTACTCCTCTGAAGAAGCCCCCAGCGGGGCGATCAGAAGTAGGACGCGCCCCGATGCGCGATCCTTGGGAGGTTTCGAAACTTTTCTGCGCCAGCGCCAGATGCGCGGCCTTTGTGTCGGCGTCCGGCGCCGGGGTGGCGGCCTGCATTGCCGCCTTTAGATCGTCGAGATCATCACTCATGCCTGATCCTCCTGTTCCCGCAACACGCGCAGGTGTTTCTTGGCCTCGGACACACGCCAACTGATCGTGCCCTCAGAGACCCCCAGAACCTCAGCCGCCTGCGCATGGGTGGCATCATCCAGCACCAGCGCCAGCGTGTCGCGCAGATCACCCGGCAAGGCGCGCATCGCTTGTGTCAGCCAATCCACTGCCTCGGCCGCCTCGTGATTGACCGCCCTTCGGTTCAGCTCCCAGTCGCCCCAGCCTGTGGCATGGCGCGCCTGTGTCTGTGCCCGGCGGCGGCGATCATGCGCGGCGTTGACCGCAACCCGCCACAGCCAGGTGGTAAACCGCGCCTCGGCCCGGAACCCTGCCAGCTTCACCGGCAGGGCGGCGCAGATATCCTGCGTCAGATCCTCGGCCTCGGCCCGGGCGCCGGTCAGACGAAACGCCAGCCGGAACAGCCCGTCATAATGCCGCCCCAGCAGCGTTGAAAACGCCGCCGCATCGCCATTTGTGGCCGATAAGGCCAGGCTTTCGTCACTTACATCCATGCGCATCACATAGCCTATGACGCGCGCGAATGGTCAATCCTTGGACGATCATGAAAAAAGATTTGGTAGCGCTTGCACCTGCTGGGAAATCCCTGCCAAGGTGCGTTGTTCCTTAACCCCCGGTCCCCCCATGTTCCAATCTGCGACCTCTCCTCCGCGTCTGACGACGCTGATCCTGATGACGGCCACGTCGGTGCTGTCGCTTAATATGTTCCTGCCATCGCTGGCCCATATCGCCCGCGACCTAGAGGTCAGCTATGCGCTCGCCAGCATGGCGATCTCGGGCTATTTGGCGGTGACCGCGCTGTTGCAGTTGATCTTGGGGCCGCTGGCTGACCGTTTTGGGCGGCGCCCCGTGCTGTTGATCGGCATCCTGCTGTTCACGGTCGCGTCCGTTTGCGCCGCGCTGGCAGATAGCTTTTGGCTGTTCCTGTCCGCGCGGATCGTTCAGGCGGCGGTGATCTCCGGATCGGCGCTGGCCTCGGCGATCATTTCGGACACAACCGAAAAATCCCGCGCCGCCAGCCAGTTGGGTTATGTCAGCATGGCGATGGCCGTGGCGCCGATGCTGGCGCCGATGCTGGGCGGCATTCTTGACGAACTGCTGGGCTGGCGGTCCGGGTTCTGGTTCTATGCGCTGCTGGGGATTGGGATGCTCTGGCTGATCTGGACTGATCTGGGCGAAACCAACCCCGCACCGGCTGCCACGTTCATCGCCCAGTTGCGCGCGTATTCCGAGCTGTTCCGGTCCCGCCGTTTCTGGGGCTATTCGGTCTGTACCGGTTTCGCCGTCGGCGTGTTTTACCTGTTTGTGTCCTCGGCCCCGCTGGTCGCGGCCGAGGTGTTCCACCTGTCGCCCACCGTTGTCGGTGTCGGCATCGGGTCGATCACCGGCGGGTTCTTTTTTGGCAGTTTTCTGTCGGGCCGCTTTTCAACGCAGATGGGGCTGCTGTGGATGGTGTTTGCCGGGCGGATCGTGGCCTTTGTCGGGGTGCTGATCGCGCTGATTTTGATGCTGGTCTGGGTCAAACATCCGCTGCTTTATTTCGGCGGGGCAATTTGCGCCGGTATCGGCAATGGCCTGACAGTGCCCAACGCCCGCGCCGGGGCGCTGGCGATCCGCCCGCATTTGGCCGGAAGTGCGGCGGGTCTGTCCGGGGCGGTGACCGTTGCGGGCGGCGCGGTTCTGACGCCGCTGCCGGGGCTGCTGCTGACGCCGCAAAACGGGCATTGGCTGGCGCTTGCCCTGATGCTTGGCGCGACGCTGGGCGGGCTTCTGGCAGCAGTTTATGTCTGGGACGTTGATCGGCGCGAAGGCAGCCCATAAGCAGCCCCTGGCACCGATCGGCGCTTAAGCAGTATCCAGACGATATTTCATAAATGTAGCACCATCATACGAAATATCATCGACAAACCGGGCCCCCAACCGTGCCAGCCCGCCAAGGCGCGTCCGTGTGGGTGGCAAAAGAAACGTCACAAATGCAATCCGCGTATCGGCCTTGGCAACGGCAATGGCCTGCCTCGTGATCCGCTGGCCCAGCCCTAAAAACTCTGGTCTAAGCACCAGGCCAAAATCCCACTCGTCCCCCTCTTTCTGAAAACCACCCCACCCGACACAGGCCTTGTCACACAGGATCGCCCAATGCCCCAGCCCATCGCGCTGCCGGCACGCCTCTTTGGCCATCACAAATTCTGCGACGCTGCGCTGATCCGATTTGGCGGTCAGCAACGGCATATGTTCCGCTACGCGCGGGTCATTCATATGCGCCATGATCTTGTCTGGCGAGATCTCCGGCAGCCGGGAAAAGATGATTGTGGCGTCCGCTTTGATAGTCATTTGTTATACGCCCCAAAATAAAAAGAAACCGCCGCTGCGGGAGCAATGGGTAGAGCCTGGGCCAAAGCCCATCAAGGGAATTTGCGATCACGATTTATGTTAGCCGTATTGACCTGATTTCAGAATCCGCTGACGGTGATCCACCCAACCGCCAGAGGCCCCCATGACCTTGACTCAGAAATTCGCCACCCGTGCCGCCCGGATGAAAGCCTCGGAAATCCGCGAGCTGCTAAAGCTGCTGGACCAGCCGGATATCATTTCCTTTGCCGGGGGCATTCCCGACCCGGGGCTGTTTCCGGTTGAACGGTTCAGCCAGGCGATGACTGATGCCCTAAGCGACGGACGTCATGCGCAATCGCTGCAATATTCCACCAGCGAGGGCTATTTACCCCTGCGCGAATGGATTGTGGGCGAAATGGCCAAGCTGGGAATCGCCTGCACCCCGGATAACATCCTGATCACCTCCGGCTCGCAGCAAGCGCTGGATTATCTGGGCAAACTGTTCCTGTCCCCGGGCGATACCGCGCTGGTTGGCTGGCCGACCTATCTGGGCGCGCTGGGCGCTTTCAATGCATACGAGCCACAGTTTGACCGGCTGGACGCCAACGCCAACCGGTCCGCCGACGACTATGCTGAAACCGCCGCGCAAAATGGCGGCGAGGTCAAACTGGCCTATCTGTCGGTCGATTTCGCCAACCCAACCGGGGCAACACTGGCCCGGCATGAACGCGAAAATGTGCTGGATCTAGCCGAGCAACTGGACTGTGCGGTGATCGAGGACGCCGCCTATCAGGCGCTGCGCTACGACGGTGACGCGATCCCGCCAATTCTGGCGCTGGAACTGGAGCGCAAAGGCGATATCGAACAGTGCCGCACGATCTATTGCGGCAGTTTTTCCAAAACCCTGTCGCCGGGTCTGCGGGTGGGTTGGGTCTGTGCGGCGCAGCCAGTGATTTCGCAACTGGTGCTGGAAAAGCAGGCGGGCGATCTGCACACGCCGACGCTGAACCAGATGGCGGTGGCCGCCGTGGCCGCCGATGGCTTTGACGCCCATATCGCGCAGGTGCGCGAGGTTTACAAATCCCGTCGCGACCGGATGCTGGCGGCGCTGGACAGTCACATGCCCGACGGTGTCGACTGGACCACGCCCGAAGGTGGCATGTTCATCTGGCTAACCCTGCCGCCCGCGCTGGACGGCGCGACACTGCTGGACCAAGCCATCGCGACCGAGCGTGTGGCCTTTGTGCCGGGGGCTGCATTTTATGCCGATGGGTCGGGGCGCAATACGCTGCGGCTTAGCTTTTCCAACTCTGCCCCGGCTGATATCGACACCGGGATCGAACGGCTGGGTCGGGTGCTGCGCAAAGCGTTACAAGGGTAGGATCGCGGGCACATCGGCGCCCGCGACCGGGTTCAGGCGTTCAGGCGTTCAGGCGTTCAGGCGTTCAGATCACACCGACATACAGATGTATTTCATCTCAAGATAATCGTCGATGCCGTGATGGCTGCCTTCGCGGCCAAGGCCCGATTGCTTGACCCCGCCAAACGGCCCGACCTCGGTTGAAATGATGCCGGTATTCACCCCGACAATCCCGTATTCCAGCGCCTCGGCCACCTTGTAGACGCGGCTAAGATCGCGGGCATAGAAATATGACGCCAGACCAAAAATCGTGTCATTGGCCATGGCGATCACTTCGTCCTCGTCCTCGAACTTGAACAGCGGCGCCAGCGGGCCAAATGTCTCTTCCTTGGCGACCTTCATGTCTTGGGTTACGCCAGTCACAACCGTGGGCAAAAAGAACGATCCGCCCAGATTATGCGCCCGGCCACCGGTCAGGATTTTGCCGCCATTCGACGTGACATCCAGCAGATGTTCCTGCACCTTTTCCACCGCTTCGGCGTTGATCAGCGGCCCGGTGGTCGTACCCGCTGTCAGCCCGTCACCAACATTCAGGTTTTCAACGGCCACTTTCAGCTTGGCAGCAAAGGCGTCATAGACCCCGGCCTGCACATAGATGCGGTTGGCGCACACGCAAGTCTGACCATTATTGCGGAACTTGCACATCATCGCGCCTTCGACAGCCGCATCCAGATCGGCGTCGTCAAACACGATGAACGGCGCGTTGCCGCCCAATTCCATGCTGCATTTCATCACCTGATCGGCGGCCTGTTTCAGCAGAATACGCCCCACTTCGGTGCTGCCGGTAAAGGTCAGTTTGCGCACACCGGGGTTTTCGCAGAATTCCTTGCCAATCTCAGACGACCGCGACGATGGCACCACGTTGAACACGCCCGCCGGGATGCCCGCGCGTTCTGCCAGAACCCCCAGAACCAGCGCCGATAGCGGCGTTTCCTTGGCGGGGCGGGCGACAAAGGCACAGCCCACGGCCAGCGCCGGGGCCGCCTTGCGGGTGATCATCGCGTTGGGAAAATTCCACGGGGTGATCGACGCCGCAACTCCGATGGGTTGTTTTATCACGGTGATGCGTTTGTCGCGCTGATGGCCGGGAATAGTCTCGCCGTAGACCCGTTTGGCCTGTTCGCCAAAGAATTCCACAAAGGACGCGCCATAGGCGATTTCGCCCACCGCTTCGGCCAGGGGTTTGCCCTGTTCAGCGGTCAGGATGGTGCCCAGGTCATCGGCGTTTTCCATCATCAGATCGAACCAGCGGCGCATGATAATCGCGCGTTCCTTGCCGGTCATCTTCGCCCATTCCTTTTGCGCGGCTACCGCCTGTGCGATTGCTCCGGCAACCTGTGCCCGGCTCAGATCGGCCACTTCGGCAATCACATCGCCGCGCGCCGGGTTGGTCACGGCAAAGGTGCCGCCGTCGCCATCAATCCATTGACCGCCCACATA
This sequence comes from Paracoccaceae bacterium, assembly GCA_047639325.1. GTDB lineage: Bacteria > Pseudomonadota > Alphaproteobacteria > Rhodobacterales > Rhodobacteraceae > NVQY01. The sequence goes on from JBLINN010000003.1 coordinate 32,592, forward strand.
GGCCTTGGTGGCCAGCAGGCTGGGGTCTTTCAGCAGCGATTTCAGATCGGTTGTTGCGTCCAACATCATGGGTTCCTCCGGAAAGATTTGTCTCGCGCAGGCAAATCATTTGAGGCAGGCTTTGTCTAGGACCACTTTTGCGAAGGATCGACATGGAACTGGACGACGCATATGCCATCACGGCCCATACCCCGAACGCGGAAGCAATTCTGTCGCGCATTGTAGAGCAATCAGAAACGTTTCGAGCCGAGTGCGATGATCGCGCTCTTTTGGGGCTGGCCTACGGAGACACGCCGCGCCAGGAATTTGATCTATTTCTGCCGCCAGGCGAGGCCAAAGGCACAATGATTTTCATCCATGGCGGGTATTGGCGGTCCCAAGACCGTACCAACTTTTCCCATCTGGCAGCCGGTGCGCTGGCGCATGGCTGGTCCGTGGCGATGCCATCCTATGATCTGTGCCCCGATGTGACGATTGCTGGTATCACCCGTCAGGTCGCCCGCGCGGTGAAGGTCGTGGCCGACAGAACCAGCGGCCCGATCTCGATCACAGGCCATTCGGCGGGCGGGCATCTTGCGGCGCGGATGCTGGACCGCAGACTTGTCCCCGGGGACGTCGGCGCGCGCCTGACATCGGTTGTTCCTATCTCTCCGCTGTCTGACTTGCGGCCCTTTTTGCGCACGTCGATGAACGATGACTTTAAAATGGACGAGCAAGCGGCGCTGGATGAAAGCCCGATCATGATGGCCAATCGATATTCCACGCCGGTAGAGATCTGGGTGGGGGCCGATGAGCGCCCGGCCCTTCTGGATCAGGCACGATGGCTGTCTGACGCATGGAATGCTGGTCTGGTAATTGTGCCGGAAAAACATCACTTTGACATCATAGACGCGTTGGCAGACCCTGAAAGCGACCTTGTAGGTCGGTTGGTGACTTGATTGATGCGCTGTTTTTTTCGAAAAGCATTGTGGGCACAGGCGATGGCGTCGCCGCGTGGTTTATTCCCGCGCCCAAACCCGTCCTGAACGCCGGGACCTTTCTGTAAAGGAGGGTCAAATCATGACCACACCCATGTCTCAACGCCCCGAATTCTACCGCTTTCACAACGGCCAAAAGGCCCCTCTGCCGTTTGCCACGTCTGAATACGAGGCCCGCATCGCCGAATTGCGCGACCGGATGGAGACAACCGGAGCCACCGCCGCCGTCTTCACGTCGATGCATAACATCGCCTATTATTCAGGCTTCCTTTATTGCAGCTTTGGTCGTCCCTATGCGCTGGTTGTGACGGCAACCGACTGCGTGACCATCAGCGCCGGGATCGACGCGGGCCAGCCGTGGCGCCGGTGTTTCTGCGACAACATCACCTATACCGATTGGCAGCGCGACAACTACTGGCGGGCCGTTGCCTCGGTTTCCGGCAGTGGCGGCGTGATCGGTTACGAAGGCGACCACCTGACCTTGGTGCAGCGGGACAAGCTGGAAAACTTTCTGTGCCCTCTCACCATGGTTGACCTTGCCCCCACCACCATGCGCCAGCGCATGCATAAAAGTGCGGCCGAAATCGCCCTGATCCGCGAAGCTGCGCGGGTGGCGGATGTGGGCGGCTATGCGATCCGCGACGCGGTGCGGGTTGGCACGCGCGAGATTGACGTGGCAATGGCAGGCCGTGACGCGATGGAGGCCGAGATTGCCAAATCGTTCCCAGATGCCGAATACCGTGACACCTGGGTCTGGTTCCAATCCGGGCTGAACACTGATGGTGCGCATAACCCGGTGACAGGGCGGGTGCTGGAACGCGGCGATATCCTGTCGCTGAACACGTTTCCGATGATCTCGGGCTATTACACCGCGCTGGAACGCACGATGTTTGTCGGCGAGGTCGATGCCGCGTCGCTGGCGATCTGGGAGGCGAATGTGGCGGCGCATGAATACGGCATGTCGCTGTTGCAGCCGGGCGCGTCCTGCGCCGAGGTCACCCATAAGATCAACGATTTCTTTGCAGCGCGTGATTTGCTGCAATACCGCACCTTTGGCTATGGCCATTCGTTTGGGGTGCTATCGCATTATTATGGCCGCGAGGCGGGGTTGGAACTGCGTGAAGATATCGACACGGTGTTGGAACCCGGCATGGTGATTTCGATGGAACCGATGTTGACCATCGCCGCCGATCAACCCGGCGCAGGGGGGTACCGCGAGCATGATATTCTGGTGATCACGGAAGGTGGCAATGAGAATATCACGGGATATCCTTATGGGCCGGAGTTCAACGTGGTTGGCTAGCGGAGGGTGGCCCGTGCCGGGCCATGCCTCCGGCGGGGATATTTATGGCCAGAAAAAGGGGCAGGCGCGGATTGTGTCTGCCCTTTTGTGTGCAAAGGCTTTCCTTTGACATGGTGGTCTGCGAAACTTTGCACGACAGAGTAAGGCCGGGGGATGTAACGGATCGTAACATTCCCCATATTGGTCTAAGGTTTTCAGTGTGGAGGATTAATATGGCGAATTTCGAAGAGTTGGTGCGCGACTCGCAATCGCAGGTCGAGAAATCGCAAGCAGATATCAAGGCGATGACCAGCCGGATCGAAGCGGTGCGGGCGAAAATTGATGCGGGTGAAGACAGCGATATCGACGTTGAGACCGCCACGCTGGACGATGTGCACGCCCATTCGGATGTGATGAACGCCAATATCGCCGAGCTGATCATGGGACTGGATGATGTCACCGCAGGCTTTTCCAAGGATTTCGACGAGATGCGCTCGAAAACCGGGTGGGAGGGGTTTGTTGGCATTTTCAGCGATGCCAAATCTGACGCCATGCGTCAGGACCGGATGCGCACCGCCAATATCGATGACAAACTGCAAGACCTGATCTCAAAATCCGACATCATCGTCAAATTGCTGGACGGTCAGTTGTCAGTTCTGAATGATCAGAAGGAAAGAGTCGAAACCAATCTAATCAGCACGCTGGAGGATCGCGAAATGACCGTCGGCGAGCTGGAAACCGTGCGGGCCGAGATTTTGGGCATGGACCCGACGATCATCGCATTGGAAAACAAGATTTCGGTGGAACAGGATGCGGCGGCGCGCACCAAGCTGGAAACCGAACTGGCCGATCTGAACGCCAAGTATAACGCGCTGGTGCAGGACGAGCAGGTCAAGCTGGCCAAAAGCCAGACGCTGGAGCGGTACATCGAAAAGGGCAAAACCTGGGTGGATTCGCTGCAAAATCAGGCGGCGACGCAGATGGTGCTGATCAACAAGTTGCAGACGGATACCAAGCAACGGGTGGTTCTGTATGACGCGCTGTCAAAATCGCTGAAAACCGCGCAGCAGCAGGATGTGGCGCACCGGATCAACGAGATTGGCGTCAAGACCGACCAAGAGGCGCAGACGGCGATGGCCGCGATTGGCACCGCCACCAACCAGAAGATGGCCGATATGCTGGAAGCGCACGAGGATCACATGGTGTTCGCGCGTGACGTACTGGAGGCGAAGGCCAAGGCGGATGAACGCTTTGCCCGGCGGTTCTCGAAGATCGTCGAGAAGCATGACAAGAACCTGTATGGGGAATGATGTTCCACAATTCCATCGTTAGATTCCTCGCAATATTGTTTACTCTGGTTTTGTCGGCCTATTTGGCATTCATAACAAAATCCGCTTCACCCTTACAATTTGAGGGGGTGGCCCAATATCGATGGTTTATCCCAGCCGCAGCATGGACAGTTGGGTTCGCCTACGTGTTCGTCCAAATAATGTTGGCAATGGGCTGGGTCTATGAAGCCAACGTAGGCGGGCTTGCACAAGCCACCTCAAGTTGGCCAAAGCCAATTCGAGATCTGATGGGCATACCTGATAGCGGGCCAATAAGAAAATGACTGACCCCACAAACGACCACGTCGGGCTGACCGACACATTTGCCTCGCGGCGGTATTTTGCCAAGTTCGAAGGCATCACCAACCATCTGACCCGCGTGGCGGCGGCGATGCAGGCCGAGGGCGCGATCAGCAAACCGCAGGTCGAGGTTCTGACGCGCTATCTGATGTCGCTGACCTTTACCTTTCGCGCATTGTCGATGAAATACCTGTTGGTCGGGCGCGATACGGGTCGGTATTTCGGCTCGCTGTCGATGGACAAACGCGACAGCGGCTTTCCGGTGGCGGCAGAGCTGATGACCATGGCCAATGACGCCCAGCAGGCGGCGCGGCATCTGGAAAATATGCCCAGCGAGGATTCGCTGAAAGATGACATGGTGCGCACCATCATCAGTGATCGGCAAATCCCGACCAAGCTGCAATTCGCCTTGTCACAACGGCAGTATTATCAGGAACTGGTGAAGGGGAATCTGTTCTGGATCCAGAACGATCCCGGCTGTGAATGGCTGGGCAATCTCCGTGACGGGCGGCGCAAATTCATGCTGTACTGGGCGGTCTATGACAGCCAGGTGAACCTGCCGGTGATCTACATGATGGAGGTCGAGGATTCTGGCCGCACCGCCCTGCCCAAGGACCAGAACCGCTGGCCCGAGGTTCAGGCACATCTGATGGGCCAAGCGCTGGGCGGGCTAAAGCTGGTGACAATTGCCCGCGGGTTTGACCGGGATTTTGATGATTTGCACCCAAAGCATCTGCGCCGGATTCATGTGGGGCCGATGTATTCGCACAGCTACACCGAACAGACCGGCCCGCTGCGCGAGGTTCTGGCCGAGGCGCATGCCCCCGAGGGGCAGGATTGGGCCCTGGCCTGGACCACCGAGGAACTGGAAAGCGAACGGGTGACCGAGGAACGGTCCGGTTGGTTCGGGACGGTAGAGCGCGAGATTTTTGCGCTGGATCCATTCAGTGGACGCGGGGCGGATACCGGGGTGACACGTACGCAGCGGTCGATTATTTTGCCGCAACGCCCGTTTCAGGTATTGGCGGAAAAGAACCCGCCGGGCTTTGCCGAGGTGCGTAAATTTGTGGTCAGCGAGTCCGGGCGTGTGCTCAGATACTGAGCCCACGTCCGGACTCGCTGGGTGGGACAGAGCGGGTTTTCAAAGAAAACCTGCCCAGTCCCACACGGTGAAGACAAGGCAATCGGTTTTCACCCATGTGTTGGGCGACAGCCCAGTGCCAGAAAAAGAGCGAGAAGTTTTGGTATGAGTCTCACATCCGATCAAATGGAATTGCGCGAAGAAGACGTGGTGAAACATTATCCAGCCGCCGTCGGCATGCTGGACGGGTTCGACCACACGCCGCGTATCGCCACAGCGACAACGCCCGCACGGGCGGAGGAGCGGTCGTCGGGGATTGGCACACGTCGGCGGTTTCGACCCACCACGCCCGGGCTGGTGACACGCCAGACAGCGCGGCCCGAAGGCGTGCATCTGATTGACCGGATCGAGGCGTCGGATGGCGGCGATGCGCTGACCTCGCCGCAGCAGGCGGTGGTGATGGCCGCCCTGCGCCGGGCGCTGGCGATTTCATTGGCGATGGGCGAGGCCTTTGCCGATCAGACCGCGCTGGCCGATCTGAAGCGCGCCAATCTTCAGGGATCCCTGGCCGCAACCCGCAAGACCGAGTTTTCCGAATTGCTGGCCGCCGAGGCGCTGATCAACCTGCATGTGTTTGCCAACGCGCTGGCCTATTTGCTGTCTCCACACCAAAGCGAGGTCTCGGTTGAGGTTGGCGAAGTTGACGAGATACTGACCGATAACGGCCAACTGGCGCTGCATGGTGCGTTGTGGGAGTTGGACCAGAATCTGGCCAGTCACGCCAGCGATGACGCGCGTCTGGTGGCCACCGCCAGCGCTTTTGCCGAACAAGTGATGGAAAAGGTCGCCCTGCGCGCCCGCACCGCGCCGCATCTGGCCGCCTTCAACGCCGCCGCTTGGCGGGTTGAGGCGGATGACCTGACCATTCGCGGTTTTTCCCCGGCGTCCAAAGGCAAATCCACCACCCTGACCATGACCTTCAAAAAGCCGAACGAGGTGGTGGGGAATCACATTGCCAAATATCAGTCGATGAAGCTGGCCAAGATGCTGATGGCCTATGATTTCGACCGCCGCCTGAACCCGTTTGCCGAATTGGGCGGGTTTATCTTTACCTTTATGGGCGACGGCAAACCGGGCACTGGTAAGACGACACTGATCCAGATGATGGCCGGGATGATCAATGAATATTGCCAGATTGCCGGTTATCCGTTCCGCTATCAGAACCTGAGCACCGACAATATCGACAGCTATCAGGGCAAATCCGGGCAGAACGCCAAAGCGTTTATCGACACTATTCTGGACCCATCGGTGATTGGCTTTGGAACGGTGGATGATATCGACACGCTGGCGGGTAAGCGCGGCGACCGGCAATCATCGTCGGGCCAGCTGGAAATCACCGCCGTGCTGATGGAAAGCTTTGCCGGGGCCAATACCGTGGTGCGGGGTAACTGCACCTTTGGCATGTTCTCCAACTATCCCGAAAACGTCGATGACGCCTTGCGCCAGCGTGCCGGGGCACGGTTTCTGGTGGATGGCCCGCAAAGCGAAGATGACTATATCGACATTCTGCATCTGTTGATGGGCAAGAACCACGACATCCCGCTGGGCGATCATCAGGCCTTTGCCGCGCAGGAAATCAAGAAAGCAGTGGCCGCCAGCTTTGAAGGCCACAGCCGCCCGCATGAAGAGGGTCTGATGCGGGTGTTTGACCGGGTGCAGGACCAGGTTGGGCCGCTGGATACCATTGCCAAGATGGGCAGCTATCTGAAGGGTATTCAACAGGCGGATGACCGGTTCACGGGCCGGGCGATCAAGAACATCACCGACGCGGTCAAGGTGCGGGCAATGGATTTTGAGCTGCCGGATGAATGGATGGAGGAACCTGACCTGTTCCTGTTCAAGGATTACGACACCAAGAAGGGGATGATTTCCGATCTGCGCCAGCCGATCACGGTGGACATGGTGATCCAGGAAATCAACCGCTACGCGGATAGTGAATTCCGCTATGCGGACAAGTCAGACGAGGCGGCGATTACCGCGATGGTGCGCGATTATGGACGCACCGAAGAGGCCAAGCGGCAGTATCTGAAAAGCAAGGATGCCTAAGCCTGGGCTTCCCCGAAACGTCCAGTTTGGTCTGTGCAACAATTTAGGCAGGTTCGCTTGCCCGGTTCTCTTGGATCGGCAGGTGAATAAGCGCGGCCAAGACCCCAAATATGATCGCGGCCCACCACATCGGCGTATAATCCTGATAGATATCGAAAATCCGCCCCCCCAGCCAGGCGCCTGCAAAACTGCCGATTTGATGGCTTAGGAACACCAGGCCGGCAAGGGTGGACAGATAGGTCAGCCCTTGGGTCTGGGCGACCAATCCCATGGTGAAGGGAACTGTAGACAACCAAAGCACGCCCATCACGGCGGAAAAGACATAGATGGTGGTCGGCGAGGCTGGATAAAGAATAAAGACCGTGATGACGATTGCCCGGGTTATATAAATACCCGCCAGCATGTTCTTTTTGGAAAACTCCTGACCTGACCAGCCTGCCAATAGCGACCCGCCAATATTGAACAACCCGATCAGCGCCAGCGACCAACCCCCGACTGTTGCCGCAAATCCAAGGTCCGAGATATAGGCAGGCAGATGCGTCCCGATGAACGCCACGTGAAACCCGCAGACGAAAAACCCAAAAAACAGGCACAGATAGCTTCTGTCGGAAAACGCCGCTTTGACGGCATTGCCAAACGTGCCTGTGCTGCCCGAGGACACCGTTGGTGTCGAGACGCGCGCGATAAAGATCAAAAACGGCATAATACACAGAAAGCTAAGACTGATCAGCATGATCGAGCGTTGCCAGCCAAAAAAATCGATCATTGCCGATGACGCAGGGGCCGCCACGAACATTCCCAAAGATGCCGCAGCGGTTCCAAGCCCCATAACGAAACTGCGCTGCTTTGCGGTGACAACTTTTCCCAAGGCCGCGATAACAACGGGAAAAGAGCAGGCCCCGGTGCCGATACCAACGATCACGCCAGAAAACACAAAGACTTCGGGGTTGACGATCCAGCCGCGCAGAAAGAACCCGAGCGCCGCCAAAACCGCCCCAACAGCCAGCACCCGCGCAGTACCAAACCGATCTGCGGCCATTCCCGCGAAAGGTTGGGTGAACCCCCATGCCAGCGCCTGAATCGCCACCGAGAGCGAGAAAACCTCGCGGCTCCAGCCCAAATCAGCGCTCATCGGTCTTAGGAAAACGCCAAACGTGGCTGAGAACCCAAAGCCGAGAAAGGCGATTAAGCACCCCGCCAGAATGGCTGCAGTCAAGGTGGATTGCGGGATGTGCGGGGTTTCCTCGGTCATGTCTTTGGTGGCTCCCTTTCGCGCAACACTCAGGGATTTGAGGGAACGGGGCAACTGTCTAAATGCCGGTTCAACGCGGGGCTGCGGCAGTATCTGAAAATCAAGGATTCAAAAGGCGGGACCGACCGGTGGCAGCGTGCGGTGCCCCGGGTTTCTGGGGTTGGGCGGGTCGCGGTCTGTCAAAAGCCGGATTTTTGGATGGGTCCGGGTTTAATGTTTCCAAAGGCTTCCAGAGGAATGTTTCGCGCGCAAAACAACTTACCTTTGTAAACCCTAGTTAAGGCGCGTTCATTTTTGGATTTGAATTGGTTTAGGGTCCATTAACTTCGACTTTTGAGGGCGGCTGCCGTTCGGGTAAAATGTGAATTCGCAGTGAGGCACCAATGTCAAATTCGGTGATTGCTGACGGATTTGGAGAAATGGTGCGTGAATTCACGCACCCTACGGCTTGCGAAATGGAAATTATGTTCGGTTTGGAAAATCTAGGGTCAGGACTGATAACCGGAATATGACGGTTTCTGCGAGAGCTATGGCTGACAGACATACCTTGGGGCATCCATTGCCGGCAGGCGATCAAAGCATCGCTGAGAGGGGGCATAGCGGGTTCACCCATCACATCGTGCCATGCGTCGATGGGCAGTTGGCTGGTGATCAGGGTTGACCCAGCTTGGTATCTGTCCTCGACAATTTCCATCAGATCCCGCCGTTGACTGGCATCAAGGCGATCAGGCCCCCAGTCGTCCAGGATCAGCAGTTGGTCTCTCGGCTACTGCTTTCTCTGTCCCTTCTCAGTGAATGTTCCATTCACCTGCGAGGCGACGGATCAGCAGCCCCAGCCATTCAGCATGGGTCAGATTGCCAGTGCCGTCCTGTTTCTGCATCTCGGCAAAGGCTTCTGCCATGCCGTCCAGCCTGAGTGTTTTGAGTTGATCCAGCGTTGGATGATCAAGCATATCCTGTCCTCTGCAATGGAAGTAATCCGCGCCACGGATGTTTGGGTGACCGGGTCGGGCTGCGTCTTGGTTTGCGTAAAGCCCAGGCCGAAGGTTAAGCGGATGGCTGCATTGTCGAACGGGTCTGCAAAGGAAAGGCCATGTTTCTGAAAAAGGTGGATGGTCCCAGGGCGGTGACCTTGGCGGATGGAACGGTGATGACGCGGGCGGATTTGCCCCCGGCGACGACTCAGCGTTGGGTTGCGTCGTCATAATGATGGACAAGGTAATTTTGGATTAAGCGCGCTGATCGTCCAAGCATTTGATATTGTACTATATACTATATTACACGATCGCCAAATTACCCATATTGCAACCGGATACAGCGAACTGGAAGGTTTTAGCCCTTCTCTGCCGCAACTTCCGTGTTAGCGCCGCCGAGTCGGGGGTACGCTTTTTGCCAAGCTACCCCGGAAGGCGCTTCAGCCGCCCACCTGCAGGGCTGGTGCAGCGCTGCGGGAGTTGCCCTTTACGGGTTTCGGTCGTTGCGGACACTGGCTGCAGTAACCAAAATGGCACGAACGACCCTTAGCAGTCTTCGACCAGTTCTTTCACCGCAGTCATTGTCTTGTGGTGACGAACCTCAATCAGTCTTCAGACCTGATCTGACAGTAACTCTCCTGCCTGTTCGATCTCTGCAGCAAGGTCCACCCAACGCGATTCTTGACCTTTGTTC
>JBLINN010000004.1:0-38421 GCA_047639325.1 Paracoccaceae bacterium
TGATGCTTTTGCCTCGGGATCTTGTCACGACGATCAGCGTTGAACTTGTGCGGCATTTACAGCATCCTAAGTGGAACAAACCGTCTCAGTATCAGTGGATGAGATGTCTATGCAACAACGCCCTATCTCGGCCTCAGCGCCTGATGGCGGAACACAGTAAAGGATTGCGCGTGGCAAATCACCTGTATCAGAACGACCTGCCCGACGGGTTGGACCTTGGCCCAATTGTTGCAATCGACTGCGAAACCATGGGGCTTAACCCGCATCGCGACCGACTGTGCGTGATCCAGTTAAGCGGCGGCGACGGCAACGCCCATATCGTCCAGGTCGCCCTTGGCCAGACCGAGGCGCCGAACCTGTGCGCCATGCTGGAAGACCCAAATGTACTGAAACTGTTCCATTTCGGGCGGTTCGACATTGCGGCGATGTATAACGCGTTTGGCGCGCTGACCGCCCCGGTTTTTTGCACCAAGATCGCCAGCCGCCTGATCCGCACCTATACCGACCGGCACGGGCTGAAGAACCTGACGCAAGAACTGATTGGCGTCGACATTTCCAAGCAACAACAAATGAGCGATTGGGGCGCCAAGACCCTGACCACTGCCCAGCTAGATTATGCCGCGTCAGATGTTCTGTACCTGCACCAGTTGCGGGACGAACTGAACAAGCGGCTGGATCGTGAAGGCCGCACCGAGATGGCGCAGGCCTGTTTTGACTTTCTGCCGATGCGCGCCAAGCTGGATCTGGCAGGCTGGCCCGAAATCGACATCTTTGCGCATTCATGACACAGCGCGGCCCGTCCCATGAAACCGCCCGCCGGGTGATCCGCGCCGAAGCTGATGCGCTGATGCAGCTGGCGACCACGCTGGATGGTGACTTTGACAAGGCGGTTGATCTGCTGCTGAACACCAAGGGGCGGGTGATTGTCACCGGGATCGGCAAATCCGGCCATATCGCCAACAAAATCACCGCGACCCTGGCCAGCACCGGCACCCCGGCGCAATTTGTACACCCGGCCGAGGCCAGCCACGGCGATTTGGGCATGATTACCCGCGACGATGTGGTTATGGCGATCTCAAACTCGGGCGAAGCGCCAGAATTGGCCAATCTTATCGCCTATTCCCGGCGCTTCGAAATCCCACTGCTGGGCATCACCAGCCGGGCGCAAAGCGCGCTTGGCCTGCAATGTGACGCCCTGCTGTTGCTGCCGCAATTGCCCGAGGCTTGTGGCACTGGCATTGTGCCCACGACATCTACCACCATGACGCTGGCCATGGGGGACGCCATTGCGGTTGCCCTGATGGAGCACCGTGATTTTAAGGCCGAAAACTTTCGCGATTTCCACCCCGGCGGCAAACTGGGCGCCAAACTTAGCCGCGTGGCTGACCTGATGCATACCGGCGACGCCCTGCCGTTGGTTTCGACTGATGCGCCAATGTCCGAGGCCTTGGCGCAGCTAGGGCGCAAAGGGTTTGGGGTGGTCGGTGTCACCGATAAAAAGGGTCTGTTGCAGGGTATTATTACCAATGGCGACATCAGCCGCCACATGGACGGGCTGGCGTCGCTGAGCGCCAAAGAGGTGATGACACGCGCGCCGATCACCATCGAACCGGACGCATTGGCCGAAAAGGCCGTAGGTATCATGAACGCGCGCAAGATCACCTGCCTGCTGGTCGCAGACCCTGATAAGCCTGATATCGCCCTGGGTCTGCTGCATATCCACGATTGCCTTCGCGTCGGGCTGGGTTGATCCGGGGGCGAAGGGATGGATCTCTATTCTCGCATGGTGGCCCTGTTAAAGGTCCTGTTGCCGCTGGCAGCGCTGGCAATCTTGTCCACCGTGTTCCTGCTGTCCCGCAGCGTTGACCCCACCGCCACCATCCCATTCGCCGAACAGGACATGGCCGACCGGATGCGCGACCAACAGGTCACGGCGCCGTTCTTTTCCGGCACCACGTCGGGCGGGGACGAAATTATGGTGACCGCCAGCATCGCCCGCCCCGGGGGGCCGAACGCGCCAGCCGAGGCCACGGACCTGTCGGCACAGATCACCATGGTGGACGGGATGCGCATAACCTTGCGATCAGACACCGGCACCGTCGCCGTAGACAAGGATTTGGCCACCTTTGATGGTCACGTCATTATCACCACAACAACCGGCTATGTGGTGCTGACCGACAGGCTGAACTCCGCGCTTAGCGGCATTACCGCCAACACCCCTGGCCAGATCGAAGGCACCGGTCCCTTGGGCGAATTCACCGCTGGAAATATGCAGATCGACACAAAAACCGAAGGCGGGCCTGTGCATATGCTTTTCAAGAACGGGGTGAAGCTGATATACGACCCCAAGAAGACTTGAAAGATAACCTGTGTACCAATTACGCGCCCTCATTCTAGCCCTGCCCCTGACCCTTGCTGCACTTGTTGCGCAGGCCCAAGGCACCAACGTCGCTTTTGGCACGTTCAAGGCCGATCCGACCCTGCCTGTCGAAGTGACCGCCGACACCCTGGACGTTAACCAGGCCGATGGGTCAGCGGAATTCCTCGGCAATGTGCTGGTAGGTCAGGGAGAGATGCGCCTGTCGGCCAACCGGGTTCTTGTGATCTATAACAAAGAGGCCAGCGGCATCGAAAAGCTTGAGGCCACAGGTGACGTGGTATTGGTGAACGGCCCCGATGCCGCCGAGGCGGACAAGGCGGTTTACAGCATCGACAGCGGCGTGATCGTGATGACCGGCAACGTGCTGCTGACCCAGGGACCAAACGCGCTGACGTCAGATTCGATGCAGGTCAACCTGACGACGGGGACCGCCAATATGGTCGGGCGGGTCAAAACCATCCTGAACCCGGATAAAGGCGAATGAAAGCACCAAAGTTGACGGTGACCGAAGGCAATTCGGGTCTGCGTATCGAACATCTGCGCAAGTCGTTCCGCAAAAAGCTGGTGATTCGCGATGTCACCATATCGCTGGACCGGGGTGAGGTTGTTGCCTTGTTGGGCCCCAACGGGTCCGGCAAAACCACCTGTTTTTACACAATCGCCGGTCTGGTATTCCCCGAAGCTGGCAGCGTCACGATTGACGGGCAGAACGTCACGGCCCTGCCGATGTATCGCCGTGCCCGGCTGGGAATCGGTTATTTGCCGCAGGAAATGTCGATTTTTCGCGGCCTTAGTGTCGAAGATAACATTCTGGCGGTTCTAGACATCACGTTTCGCGACCGGCACAAACGCCGCGAACGTCTGGAAGAATTGCTGTCGGATTTTTCCATCGAACACCTGCGCCGTGCCCCGGCGCTGGCCCTGTCGGGTGGCGAGCGGCGGCGGGTGGAAATTGCGCGTTGTTTGGCGGCGGACCCCAAATATCTGTTGCTGGATGAACCGTTTGCCGGGGTTGACCCGATCTCGGTTGGGGACATCCGCCACCTTGTGTCCGACCTGAAAAAACGGGGAATCGGCGTGCTGATCACCGACCACAACGTGCGCGAAACACTGGAAATCGTCGATCGCGCCTATATCCTGCACGATGGGCAGGTGTTGATGTCCGGCACCCCGGAAGAAGTGGTGGAAAATGAGAACGTCCGCCGCGTCTATCTGGGCGAGAATTTCCGCATTTCCTGATCGCTGCGGCGCTTTGCGGATGTGCAAAACGATGTTTCCTGAAAATTCTGCACGACTGATCGTTGACTCTTACCCCCTGAGTCGCCTCAAATGAACTTATGGCAGTTGTGCAGTTCGATGCAGTTTTTAGTCCGGTCTTCAGCGCAAGGCCTGACGGAATACAGCCCGCACCACGGCCAATTTTATCACCCGAAACTGTCAAAATTTCCCGATTTCCGGGCTGTTAACGGGTGAAAACTATGAAGGAGAGCACATGCGTTACCAAATCAGCGGCAAACAGATCGACATAGGCACCGCCCTACAAACCCATGTAGAACAAGAACTTAATGTAGCGGTGAAAAAATATGCCGAGCGTCCAACTGACGCCAATGTGGTTTTTTCCCGCTCTGCCAATGAATATGTCTGCGAGGCCACCGTGCATCTGTCTACCGGTCTGACAGCCGCGGCCAAAGCCCATGCCCATGAAATCTATGCCGCTTTTGATGCCTGCAGCGCCAAGATGGAAAAGCAGCTGCGCCGCTACAAACGCCGCCTGAAGGACCACCATCGTGACCGCGCGGAACCGGTTGAACTTTATGGCGCTTCCTCGTATATCCTCGCCTCGAAAGAGCAGACCGAGGACACAGAGCCAGAAACGCTCCAGCCGATCATTATTGCTGAGATGGAAACCAATATCCCGTCGTTTTCGGTGGGTGAGGCCGTGATGCAGATGGAACTGGCAGGGGCCCCGGTACTGGTCTTTCGGAACGAAGGCAAAGATGGGTTGAACGTTGTGTATCGCCGCGAAGACGGCAATATCGGCTGGATTGATCCGTAAGACAGGTAACACCCTAAGCGCCCGGATCGGGTGCCAAGGCGGAGCAAACAGACATGGAAATTCCCGGTATCCTCAAACCTGAGGCCGTGAAAGTTTTTTCAGCCGCTTCCAGCAAGAAGCGGCTGTTTCAGGAAATCGGCGAGCTGGCCAATGGCGTCTATAATCTGGCGACGCAAACCACCGTCGATGCCCTGCTGGAACGCGAAAGCCTTGGCCCCACAGGTGTGGGCCATGGCGTCGCGCTGCCGCATGCCCGCCTGTCCCAGTTGGATAAGGTCATCGGCATCTTTGTCATGTTGGAAAAACCAATTGATTTTGGTGCCGTGGATCGCCAGCCAGTGGACATCGCATTTGCGCTGTTCGCCCCCGAACAAGCCGGGGTAGAGCATCTGAAAGCGCTGGCATTGGTGTCGCGCACACTGCGCGAACCGTCCTTGTGCTCCAAGCTGCGCGCCAATCTGGACGCCAGCACCCTGTACGCGATCCTGACAGAGGCCCAGCCGGTTCAGGCCTGACAATCGTTACCGGTTCCGGGCGCCCCAGGGCCCAAATCCAAACATCAGATAGTCGCGCTGATAAACGTCACTGACCAACGCCTCGATCTCATCATCATAGACCTCGTCCAGGCTAAACGGCGTGTCGGCCTCGGCTGTATCGGGCGTCGATGGCTGGGGATGCCCAACTTGCGCGGCGATAAACGGCAGCATGTCGGGCAGCTCGTCCTCGCGCAGGACATAGTCGGGCAATTGGAAGTCGGCGAAACTGGCCAGCGTCTGTGATTGACTGCACCACCCCGCATCCACGCGAATGGCTGTCTGACCCGCCAGATTGATCCGCACAAACCCTAGAAACGCCGCAAACGCACGGCGATGGTCGGACAGGGACAGGGTCTTGCCCGATTGCGGCGCGGGAATCGGCAGCTTGAACTGTTTGCGCAGGGTTTCCCGGATTTGCAGGTAATTTCCCGTCCCGGTGTCCAAAATCCGCTCGCAAAACACCGAATGCGCCCGCGCCACAGGGTGACGCAGCACCGTAAAGCTGCGGTGCGTGACATTCGCACGTTTCCACTGGCGCAGCTGCTTTTGGTTCATCCGTGTCGGCAAATCGCCAGGAGCCCCGCCGTCCAGCCCCGCGATCCACTTTATCACCTGGTCGTCCGGGCCACCGCGAATCGGAAGATACAGTAACGGCGTTTTGGCCCCCGCGACATAGCTGGGCACGGCCGGGCCGCGACGCGGTTCGAAATTTGGGGTGCGCGACAGGTTGAACCGGTCCATCTGGGCCAGCGCCGCCTGCATCACATCCACATTTTCCACTTTGGCCACAACCGGCGCCGGGTTTTGTGGCTTTAGGCTGGTATCCAGCGCGTCCAGACGGGATCTTGCGCCCAGCCATTTTGCCAGCCCGTTCATCACCTGAACACTTTGCAGGTCTTCATAGGCCAGATAGAACGCCGTCTGGCCAGAACTTTGCAGACTGTGCATCAGCATTAGCTGAAAATTCTGCAACGCTTCGACATGCGCCGAAAACTCGGCCGGATCAAACACCGCTTTGGCCTCTCTGCGGCGCTTGACATCCGTTAACTTCCATTGCCCGGTGGCCTGCGCAATTTTCCACGACACATAGCTGTCCAGCGGATTGCGCGTCAGGATGACCTTGGCACAGCGTGGATCGGCCAGCGTGGTTTCCAGAATGCGCGGATCGTGTTCGTGAAAAAACCGAAAGCCCCGCAAGGCGCCTGGTTGATCCCTGATCGCCCCGATCAGCCGCGCTGGATTCGCATCGCGCACATCCCGGGTCACACCCAGAATTTCGGTCTTGTTGGGGTAGCCAATGAAATGCGGATTAAACGCCTCGCCGTGACAGGCCAGATCGTCAAACGCATTCAAGTTGGTTTCCAGAAAGTTAGAGCCTGTGCGCATCTCGGCAAACACGATGAAATAATCAAAACTATCCGTCATGCTGCGTTATCGCACAAGATAGGGTTTGCGGTGTGTTTTGGGCATATTGATCAGTCCGTGTTCCACGGGAAAATCCCCCATCAGATAGGGATGCATTCCCTGATTTTTCAGGTTCTGCAGGAATTGCCCGAACCCTTCCAGATCCACCATTGTGGGGGCCTCGCTTAGCCGACGTTGGCCGACCTGACCAATCTCGTCAATGATCGCCTGGATCGGCTCCATCGGCGCTTCGATGAATTCTGCCATGGTCCAGATGCGAATCTGCGCCTTGGCATAGGTCGAGCGCAATTCAACCAAATGATCGCTTTCGACCTTTTGCAGCAGGGCGGCATCCTTGCGCAAATCAGCGAAATTTCGGTTCGATTTGAACAGCGGCACCGCCCAGGCACCACTGATCACCGAAATCTGCGCATTGGGATCGCGCGCGATCACACCGCTGATTTTCTGATTGTCCTCTGGTCCGTACTGGAAACACTGCCGTTCGCCCCGTGTGTTCCAGATCAGGCTGGTCAGAAACGCCGACGGCAAATAGTCCCGCTTGGCGGCACTGTCGCACAAGGCGCCGTTGATCAGTGTCTGCCCACCGGCAAATTCAGCCCGCGCGGGCGCAAACAGATGTCCATGCACGCGCGCATCCGTTGCCTTGGCCAACCAGGATTCGAAGTTTTCAAACAACTCGGAAAAGCCCTGGAAAACCGAATAGGGGTTTGATGTCAGGCCATTTTCCCAGCCAACATTTGGCATCCGACTTTGCATGAACAACCCGGCCCGCCCGCGGGTGCGCCGTTCAACCGCCTTGACAAAAATGCGGTCGATCTTGCCCGGGTTCGGTTCGGTCTTTTTCATCGCCGCAGAACTGTCGGTCAGGAACGCCCCGTACAGGCGTTCGGCGCGCGGCCAGATCTTGCGCGCCACGAAACAGTCAGACCGGCGCAGTAACTGCAAATGGTCATCGTAGAAAATATGCGGTTTGCCCTGAAAATCGAACTTGGACAGGGTCAGCGACCGGCTTTCGATATTGCTGGAATATTGCCGCGCCAGGGTCTGATAATAGCTTTCGTCCGGAATCCAGACATGGCAGAAATACCGGTCAAACTCCTCTCGCTCGGGGTCTTGCAGGATCGCGGACAGGGTGTGCCGGGTCAGGCACCACCACTGGCTGCCCATATGCGGCACCAACCCGGCGGGTATCTTGCGTTTCAGGCCCAGACGGCGCTGTAATTCGACATAGTTGTCAAACAGCAACCGGTGCTTTTTCCACGAGAACGGAAAACGCAGGGTGAACCGTTCGTGATCCAGCCCGCCCACTGTCCACGGCACGTCCGCTGTGGTCGCGCTTTCGATAAAATCGGTGCGCGGGCGCGCAGTTAGGTAATCGATCAGTTCCTGTACTGGTCGCAGCGGCAGGCAGGACCCCGACACCAGATAGACATGCGTTACCTCGGCAAAGTCTTTCAGCATCATCTCGGACCCGGATTGCGAGGCCGCGACAATGCCCCACGAGCCCCATTCACACCGGTGACGGGTGCAAAATTGGACCTTGGAGTCATTCGACAACGCCCGTTGAAAGGCACGGTAAGTGGCGCGAGGCACTTTCTTGTCGACATGCAGAACCACCGGGCACCCGGCAGCCGTCCAGTGGCGCGCCACCTGTTCGGCCCGGTCCAGGGCGGCATGCACCAGCATGACGATGCCGACGGTCATCGCAAGGGGCCAATCACGTTCATGCCCAGTTACCTTTGGACATCAGGCCCAGAATCTCTAGCTGGCGCCAATTGATGTATTTCTCGGACCATTTGCACCACAGATCCGGATCGTCCTTTAGGCTTTCAGCATAGGCCTTGTATTCAACCGACGCCGAATAATGCTGATTGCGCAGCAATTCTTCGGCCGCTTTGGTGGAAAACGAGTCTAAAAACTTGGCATGCAGCAACACGCCCGACGCCTTTTCGCCACCCCATTCGTCGTAAACCTGATTCAACCCGCGCGGCAGCAACATATGGGTCGAGCTGACATAGGTGTATTTGCGATCCCATTTCACCAGCGGTATCTTGTTCAGCGCAGGCGCTTTGGCCGGCTTATTTCGGAAAAACACCCGGCTGCGTGGCCCGCCCTGAATCCACAGATTGCCGAATGTCTTGTTCTTTTTCAGCGTGTAATTGCCAGAATCAAACCAGCTGGCAATCTCCATCGGATTGCGGCCCTCTTCATAGGGCTGCGCATCCAGCCGCCCCTTGGGGTACATATCCAGCAACATCGCACTGAAACTTTTGATCGACGACGCATCCAGCCAGTCGGTCAGCGCCCGCAGGGGCCGCGTATCGCAAAACGGATAGACCAGGAATTCATCCGGATCGACCACCAGACACCAGTGTCCGTGCGCGTGTTTGCGTTGCAGCCAGTTCAGCCAGTCGACCCCGTAGCGCGAGTGTTTGTAACCGCCGCTTGTGTGCCAGACGGACACATCCGGTTGATCGGCCAGATAGGCAAGCGATCCATCGGTGCTGTCATTATCGACGATGACAAAATGCCCGACGCCCATATCGCGGTAATAGTTCAGAAAATAGGGCAGGCGGACGCGTTCGTTGCGTTGGGTACTAAACACAAGGATATCATCAGTGCGGATTTTGCTGGTACGATCGGCAACAGCACTCAGCTCGCGGCGTTTACGAAACGCGCGAATGCGCCAGCGCCTGCGCTGGAGTCGAAGGCGATATGATTGCCATACGCCCAAGTCTTGCCCCTTTTGCCCTCATTACCATATCCGAACGCCCTATCGCGTATCAGATGAACCTTAAGACGGCGTTGAAGTGATCTGTCCACGTCGTTGGACTAAAATCACTACCGCCGTTCAGAGGTCTGTGTCTTTCCTGCTCCTGTACAATGCTCTTTATGGCATTATGCCATTGATACCGCTCCATTTCACTTACGTAAACTGGAATATCACCCAGCACTTCGCGGATCACCGGCAGATCGCTGCATAGAACCCGAACGCCCAGCGCCGCCGCTTCGACCGGGGGCAGGCCAAACCCTTCGGCGCGGCTGGGAAACAACAGCCCCTGCGACCCCGCCAACAGCGCCGTCACGGCAGCGTCGCCCAAACCCGAAAGCTCTTGCACCGGGCCGTCGGGTGGCAGGTTGTCCAGCCGGGCAAACACTTCCATGTTGTTCCAGCCCCGGGCGCCGATGATCAGCAATTGCGGTGTATCCGGGACTATATCCGCCTGCAGGTCCTGCCAGACATCCAGCAACAGATCATGCCCCTTGCGCGGCTCGATTGTGCCAAGCATCACAAACCACTTACTGTCCGGGTCCAGCCCCGGCGGCAGGGCGGCCATATCGGGTTGCGGCACATCCACGCCCAGATGCGCAACCACGCCGGGCGGCAACCCGCCCCAGCTTGCCATGTAATGTTCGGCCCGTTCCTGTGTGTGGTGCGAGTTATAGATGATCAGGTCGGCAGCGCCCCGCACCCGCCGCAGCATCGCGCGGAACCTGTCGGGCGTGCCGGGGCGCTGATATTGTGGAAAGTCCAGTGGGATCACATCGTGGATCAGCACCGCAACTCGTCCTTTGGCCCCATGCCGCACCGCCCACAGCATGCGTTCTGTCAAATTGCTATGTCCGGTATTCACATAGCTGACACCCACCGGCAGATACCGCGCCAGCATCTTGGGCAATTGGCGCGGGCGGCAACGATCCAGCGCAAAGCGGCGCAGATCGCTCTCGGCCTGCCGTACCGTGTGGGGTTTGCTGCGCGCCAGTTTCGACAGCCGGTCGGCCAAGCCCCAAGGCAAAGTGCCATCAATTCGCCGGGTGATCTGGCTTATGCCGTCAGCACCCAGCAGGGCATAGCCCAGCGTGGTGCGGGCAATGGCAAACAGCGGTTCGGGGCATTGGGCAAGATGGTGCAGATAGGCCAGTTCAACCCGGTCCACCCCGGTTGGCATCCGCCCGGCCCGGCTGATCAGCCGGGTGATGTCCAGCAGCCTTGCGGCTGGAGGGGGCGGGTTATTTGTCGTAATGGCCAGTTTGGTGCCATTTCCACGCGTCGGCGATCATTGTGTTCAGAACCGACCGGTCTGGTTTCCAGCCCAGTTCCTGTTCCGCACGTACCGATCCCGATACCAGTTTGGTGCAATCCCCGGCACGACGCGGCCCGATCACATAGGGCACGTCCCGGTTGGTCACAGCGCGCGAATGGTCAATCACCTCGCGTACCGAAAACCCAGATCCAGTGCCCAGATTGAACACCCGGCTGCCCTTGCCATCCTTCAGCCAGTTCAGACCCAAAACATGGGCATCCACCAGATCGCAGACATGCACATAGTCGCGAATGCAGGTGCCATCGGGCGTGTCATAATCAGTGCCAAACACCGTCAGCGCATCGCGTTTGCCGTCAATCGCATCCAGCATCAGCGGCACCAGATGGGTTTCGGGGCGATGGAATTCCCCCACCTCGCCTTCCGGATCGGCCCCGGCCACGTTGAAATAGCGAAAGATCACTTTGCGCAGCCCATAAGCGGCTTCGAAATCGCGCAGGATGTCTTCGATCGCGCGTTTTGAGGCACCATAGGCGTTCAGCGGGTGTTGCGAGGTATCTTCGTCCAGCACCAAATTGTCATGCTCGCCATAGGTGGCGCAGGTGGACGAAAACACAAAATCCAGGCACCCGGCGGCAACTGCGGCCTCGATCAGGTTCAGCGATCCGGTGACGTTGTTGGCCCAATAGCGGCCGGGCTCTGCCATCGCCTCGCCAACCTGGCTGAGGGCGGCGAAATGCATCACGGCTGTCGGCTGGTACTTGGCAAACACCTGGTCCAGGCGTTCGCGGTCAAACAGGTCACCGCGTTCAAACGGGCCGTATTTCACTGCATCTTCCCAGCCGGTCACCAGATTGTCGTAGGTAACCGGCGTGAAACCCGCCGCCTTTAGTGCCTTGCAGGCATGCGAGCCGATATAACCGGCCCCACCTGTCACCAGAACATTCGTCACTATGCGCCCCCGGGCTTGTGCTTATTGTGCCGCTTTGCCGACCTGAGCGATCTCGCCCAGATAGCGCGCAAGATCTTCGCGCAGATCGTCGCGTGCCAAGGCAAAGGCTACGGTGGCCTGCAAGAATCCAGCCTTGGACCCGCAATCAAACCGCTGACCGCGGAAACGGAAACCGTAAACCGGGTTGGTTTTCGAACCGATGTCCTGTGCAATTGCGTCGGTCAGCTGAATTTCACCACCCGAGCCTGATTTCATCTTGTTGAGGTTCTGCAGAACCGACGGGGTCAGAATGTAACGCCCGATTACCGCCAGATTTGACGGGGCTTTGCCCGGTTCGGGCTTTTCCACCATGCCGCGGACCTGAACGATCGAACCCATGTCCTGTTCAACATCCAGAACGCCATAAGACGACGCCTGTTCCGGCGGAACCTCCATAGCGGCAACCATGTTGCCACCGGTTTCTTCGTAGGCTTCGATCATCTGCTGCAGACACGGCTTTTCAGCGGCAATCACGTCGTCCGGCAGAATAACGGCAAACGGTTCGTTGGCGATCAGGCGGCGGGCGCACCATACGGCATGTCCCAGACCCAAGGCGCGGTGTTGCCGGATATAAGCAATCGCACCGCTTTCCATGTTGGTCTGCTTCAGCGTTTCCAACAGGTCGTCTTTGCCTTTGCGGCGCAGTTCCTGTTCGAGCATCGGCGAGTGATCGAAATAGTCTTCAAGGGCACCTTTGCCGCGCGAGGTGACAAAGATAAATTCCTTGATCCCGGCGGCGCGTGCTTCATCAATGGCGTATTGAACAAGGGGGCGATCAACCAGTGTCATGATCTCTTTGGGAACAGACTTTGTTGCGGGCAAAAACCGCGTCCCCATACCCGCGACCGGAAATATGGCCTTTGTAACTTTCTTTTTCATTTAATTACCTCGAACTCAAATATCAGTCGGTCTTATCAGTGTTCGCTAGCCTAGTACACCTTGTCTGCAACTTACAGAAGCCCAACGCGAAAACTTATGACAACCGGCCAGGATTTTGGGAAGTGCGGTTTTTTCGCACATCCCCCGGCAGGTTTCCGCGCACGGTGTCTATCCGAGCGGTCTCTGCCTGCACGCGTCGAGGGAATGACCAAAAAGAAAACAGGTTTTGCGTGCGTTCACTGCGCCCAAACAGGCCGCCGGTGTGTTCCCAATATCCGCCTTGGGCAAAGGACACCCGGTGGAACAGGGCGGTGGGCGACAAACGAATCACCGTCACGACCATCCCGGCATCTGTCTGTTGCCCGGCCTCGCGCCGCAAACGGTTGCGCGCCCAGACCCTGCCGGACAGCACAACAGACCTGGCATTCTGACGGCGCGGCCATCGCCGAAAGGACTGTGGGTGATGTGCAAGGACCGGCATCGGCACCGCCTGACGTTCGCCCCCTTCGCGATACCCATCCACCAATCCACGCATCAAGCGGCGCACATCGCGGGGTTCCAGTGTTCCGCCGACCATATGCGTCAAAACCCGGGTGCGCTGTTCGTCTTTCACCCGCGCCCAGGCTGTATCCCGCAAATCAGGCGCACAATGCTTGGCCAGAAACACCGCCCAGCTGGCGCCAATTTCGGTCAGATCAGTGGGGGTCCGGTCGGCCCGCCTGCGGGAGCTGGCGGCAAAGCCGTGGTGCACCTCGGCACGCGGTGCGATTGCGGTGCATAATCCGCGTTCCGCCAGACGCAGGTTCAGATCGGTTTCGTCCAGAAAGAACCGGAATCTCGGGTCGAACCCGCCCATCTCGGCCAGCACAGACCGGCGCACCGCCATATTAGTGCCTTCGGTCTTGATCGCCCGCCCCTTAGCCGGGGTCAGAACCGTTGCACGATCCGGGTCCAGTTCGATGGGTGCTTGCAGCCCGGTCTGGTCCACTGATTGCGCCCGGTTTTGCCAGGATATCCCGTTGCGCGCGCGCACGAATCCGCCCGCTGCCGCCACATCCGGGTCGGCAAACGGCGCGATCAGAAAATGCAGCCAATTGGGTTCTGGCACCGCATCGTCGTCGATAAAGGCAATGATGTCACCAGCGGCAGCCCCGATTCCCAGGTTGCGCGCGGCCGAGATGTTGGCCTGATCAAACGGCACCACCCGGACGTCCGTCGCCTGTGGCATCATCCGCAGCGCCTTGCAACTTTCGGGATCGGCCACAACCACCACTTCGAACGGATCATAGCGCAGTTGCGACACCCCGATCAGGCAGCGGCGCAGGGCGTCTGGACGATGCCGGCTGACGATCACGATGCTGACCGTCAGAGACATGTCAGTCCAGCCCCATCTGCGCCATCATCGCCTCTAGCTTGGGCACGTCTTCGGGGTTGTTCAGCTCCCAGAACTGGCGTCCTTTGGCGTCGACCTCGACACATAGAACCTTGCGGCCACTTTCCATGAACCGCAGCTGTTCCAGCCCTTCCAGCCGCTCTAGCGAGCCAACCGGCCAGCCGGGGTAGGCGGCAAGTGCGTCGGGGCGATATGCATAGACCCCAACATGGTGAAAAACCGGGGTTGGGGCATCATCGGCAAAGGTTTCGGTGGTGTAGGGCACCACCTCTTTGGAAAAATACATTGCGGATCTGTCAGCCGCGAACACCGCCGTGGTGCCGCCTACGCGCCCGGCCTTGCGATCCGCCAGAAACCCGTTCAGCGCAGCCCCGTCACAACGCAAAACCGGCGTCGCGACACCGGCGTCCGGCGCGGCGCGCAGACCTGCCACCAGATCCTCGATGAACCAATGCGGGGTCAGCGGGGCATCGCCCTGCAAGTTCACCACGATGTCATAGCCACCGCCCAGCGCCGCATGCGCCTCGGCGCAGCGTTCGGTACCATTGATGCAGTCGCTGGAGGTCATCACCACCTCGGCCCCAAAGCCTTGGCAGGCGTCGCGGATCCGGTCGTCATCGGTGGCAACCACCACCCGATCAACGCCCGATACCGCCTTGGCTGCCAACCACGAGCGTTCGATCAGAGACCGCGACGCGCCCCCGGCACCGGTTAACAACACCAATGGCTTGCCCGGATAACGGACAGACGCATAGCGAGCGGGGATTACAACCAGAACCGACATTAGGCGGGCTTTAGCTCCACGCCCGGGGCGTAGGCGATAAAGAACGGATTGGCATAGTCATCTTTGCCGTAAACCAGTGGCGAGTGGTCATCAAACCGGACAACCTTGCCACCCGCACCCGTCAGAACGGCGTGACCGGCGGCTGTGTCCCATTCCATCGTGCGACCGACGCGCGGATAAATATCCGCCTCGCCGGTGGCCACCAGACAGAATTTCAGCGACGATCCGGCGCTTTTCATGTCTTTGACGGCATACTTATTGATGTAATCATCCGTCGCCTGATCGCGGTGCGATTTGCTGGCGACAACCAGCAACGCGGCATTGTCCGACTTTGCCACGTTGATCGGGCTGACCGGCCCGGCCACATCTGCCGCCAGATCACCGGTTTCTTCAACTGTCTGACCATCCGGCAGGGTATAGAACATCCGCCCCTTGGCGGGCGCGAACACCACACCGCGCGTCGGCACGCCTTTTTCCACCAGCGCAATGTTGACGGTAAAATCGCCGCGACGGTGAATGAATTCCTTGGTGCCGTCCAGCGGATCAACAATCAGAAACGTGTCACCTTTGATAGAATGCGAGTCTGACTGTTCTTCGGTAACCAGCATCGCATCGGGAAAAGCCGCGCGCAGCCCGTCCGAGATGATGGCATCTGCAGCTTCGTCTGCCGCCGTTACCGGGCTGTCATCGGATTTCACCTTTACGTCGAAATCGTCGGATTCATAAATCTCCATGATCTTGGCACCTGCCTGGATGGCCAGCGTCCGGATCACGGGTATAAGAGTGTCGTAGTTCACGAAAAATACTCCGCCTTTGGGGAATTGTTGATAAAGTCATTTCGCCCCCTTATGCTGCGACTGCAACGGAACAGCAAGAATTCCGTGCCAGACTGGGCAGCGGCACAGGATCACAGGTAAATGTTTCAGCAACGTAATCGACATACCAAACTGGGCAGCGCCCTTACGATACTCGAGTTGATCTTTCACTCAGTCGTGCGGGACGTGCGCGCCTCGCATAACAATGCCTTTATCGCCATCGGCCTGAACATGTTGCAAGTGCTGGTCTTTGTGGCGGCGTTTTATGTGATGTTCACGGTTTTGGGCCTGCGCAGTTCGGCAGTGCGCGGCGATTTCCTATTATACGTGATGTCCGGGATTTTCCTGTTTATGTGCCACACACGGGCGGTGGCAGCGGTGGCCCGCGCCGAAGGGCCCAACAGCGCAATGATGCAGCACGCGCCAATGAACACGATCATCGCGATTTCGGCAGCGGCGCTGGGCTCACTTTATACCCAGACATTGTCGATGGTGGTGATTTTGTTCATGTACCACGTCATCTTCACCCCGGTTTATATCGAGGATCCAATTGGCGCCTATGCGATGATGCTGTTGGCGTGGTTCACCGGCTGCGGGGTTGGCCTGATATTCATGGCGCTCAAACCGTGGTTTCCCACGGCGGTCGGCGTCATGACAACGATATACCAACGCGCCAACATGATTGCGTCGGGCAAGATGTTTCTGGCCAATACCCTGCCGGGTTTCATGCTGTCGATGTTCGACTGGAACCCGTTGTTTCACTGTATCGATCAGGCGCGCGGATATACGTTTATCAACTACAATCCGCATTATTCGACCTGGCAATATGCGCTGGGCGTTGGGATCGTTCTGTTAATGCTGGGCTTGATGGGCGAATTTTACACCAGGCGCCATATTTCAGCCAGCTGGAGTGCACGACGATGAAATGGATGGTTTCCACTTTTTGTGCCTGCCTGCTGTGGGCTGGTGCCTGCGCGGCGGAACCCTTTCCGGCCTTGTATGACGTATCGGGCGTTGCCGCTGACGATGTATTGAACGTGCGGCGCACGCCAGAATCTGGCGCGGATTTGCTGGGCACGTTGGCCCCGGATCTGCGCGGTGTCGAAGTTGTCGCCACCGACACAAGCGGCCGCTGGGGGCTTGTAAACCTGGGCGAATCCGCGGGTTGGGCGTCTTTGCGCTATCTCAGGCGGCAGCACGACAATCCCGATTACGCCCTTGGCGCGACGCTTTGGTGCTCAGGGACAGAGCCTTTTTGGTCCCTGCGCCTGTCGCAAGGAAAATCGGCGGAGTTTTCCACCCCATCCGAGACAATAGCGATACCCGGTGTCGGCCTGATAACTGCCGGGACAAGCCGCCCGGATCGGTTTTTTGTTGGGCTAGGCGGCGGATCAATAACCATTCTGCGCCGCGAAATCTGTAGTGATGGCATGTCGGACCAATCCTTTGGGATCGGTATTGACCTGCTGACAGATCACGGTGGTGTTGTCCTGTATTCTGGATGCTGCTCGGTCGTTCAAAGCTAAAACCATCGTCCAAAGTTTGGCGGTGATCGGAAAATTTGAAATTTTCCGGCCCGTTTTCTTTGAAAGAAAACGACTACGACAGCTAGGTCACCATCCGCATCGTCAGGTTGAGCCGCCCACCCTTGGGCAGCAACCGCGATGACCCAAACCTGATCCGGTCGACCCCGTGATAGGTCAGCCGCGCAGGTCCGCCCATCACCACCACGTCGCCCGAACTTAGCCAGATCGATTCTGTCTTGCCGCCGCGCGTCTGATTGCCAATCCGGAACAGCCCGTCATCGCCCAACGAGACCGATACCACCGGCCAGGAAAAATCCGCCTCGTCCTTGTCCTGATGCAACGCCATCCGCGCGCTTTCCCCGTAATAGTTGATCAGACAGCTTTCCGGCGGGCGCGTCAGCCCGGTCGCCTGCGCCCAGATATCCAGAACCGATGCCGGAATATCCGGCCAGGCCACCCCGCTGGGATGGTGCGTGGCATAGCGATACCCCGCCTTGTCCGAATACCAGCCAAACTGCCCGGCAGACGTCATCCGCACCGACATGCGCCGCCCATAAGGCGTGTCCGGTGAATACAACGGAGCAGCCATTAGAACAGGGCGCAAGCCTTGGATCAACGCGCGCTGTAACGTTACATCCAGACAGGATTTGAGGACTGTGAAACCGCGCATTTCCACCTTGGTCATGGCAACAAACCCATTCCTTGCTAAAAGCTTTCTTACTTTCGTCACAGATTCGTGAAAACCCGCACTGAACGATGGTTGCAGGAGCGTCTTGTGCTCCCTATATACGCCGAGACGCGCAATGATGTATTGGCATCATCGCGCTAACGTAATCGGGGCTTGGATGCCGTAAAGGGTTCAGACCTCGGGTAATCGCCTTGAAGCAAAAAGGGATCGAAAGTTATGGGTAAAGTAATCGGAATCGACCTCGGGACCACCAACTCTTGTGTGGCTATCATGGATGGCAGCCAGCCCCGGGTTATTGAAAATGCGGAAGGGGCCCGTACAACCCCGTCGATCGTCGCCTTTACGGACGACGAGCGTCTGGTAGGCATGCCGGCAAAGCGCCAGGCCGTGACCAACCCGAACAACACGATTTTTGGCGTCAAGCGCCTGATTGGCCGCCGCAATGACGATGCGGATCTGGCCAAGGACAAGAAAAACCTGCCCTTCGACGTGATCGACGGTGGCAATGGCGACGCATGGGTCGAGGCCAAAGGCCAGAAATATTCGCCCAGCCAGATCAGCGCGTTCATTCTGGGCAAGATGAAGGAAACAGCCGAGAGCTATCTTGGCGAAGAGGTCACACAAGCGGTCATCACCGTTCCGGCCTATTTCAACGACGCCCAGCGTCAGGCTACCAAAGATGCCGGTAAGATTGCTGGTCTCGAAGTGCTGCGCATCATCAACGAACCAACCGCAGCGGCACTTGCCTATGGTTTGGACAAAGACCAAAGCCACACCATCGCGGTCTATGACCTTGGTGGCGGCACATTTGACGTGACCGTTCTGGAAATCGACGACGGGTTGTTCGAGGTCAAATCGACCAACGGCGACACGTTCCTTGGCGGTGAAGACTTTGACATGCGCATCGTCAATTATCTGGCGGGTGAGTTCAAAAAGGAAAACGGCGTCGATCTGACCAAAGACAAGATGGCGCTGCAACGGCTGAAAGAAGCGGCTGAAAAGGCCAAGATCGAACTGTCCAGCACCAACCAGACCGAAATCAACCAGCCGTTCATCTCGATGGACCCGAACGGTGGTCAGCCGCTGCACATGGTCATGAAACTGACCCGTGCTAAGCTGGAACAGCTGGTGGGTGATCTGATCAAGGCCTCGTTGAAACCGTGCCAGGCTGCATTGAAAGACGCCGGTCTTGCGGCTGGTGACATTGACGAGATCGTGTTGGTCGGCGGGATGACCCGGATGCCCAAAGTGGTCGAAGAAGTGACCAAGTTCTTTGGCAAAGAGCCGCATAAGGGTGTGAACCCGGACGAAGTGGTTGCCATGGGTGCCGCCATTCAGGCCGGTGTTCTGCAAGGCGACGTCAAAGACGTGGTTCTGCTGGACGTGACCCCGCTGTCGTTGGGTATCGAAACCCTGGGTGGCGTGTTCACCCGGTTGATCGACCGCAACACCACGATCCCGACGAAGAAATCGCAAATCTTCTCGACCGCCGAAGACAACCAGAATGCTGTGACGATCCGGTGTTTCCAGGGCGAACGCGAAATGGCCACCGACAACAAGATCCTCGGCCAGTTCAACCTGGAAAACATTCCGCCCAGCCCACGCGGCATGCCGCAGATCGAAGTGACCTTTGACATCGACGCCAACGGCATCGTGTCAGTCGGCGCTTTGGACAAGGGCACCGGCAAGGAACAGAAGATCACCATTCAAGCCTCGGGTGGTCTGTCTGATTCGGATATCGAAAAGATGGTGCAGGACGCCGAGGACAACGCCGAGGCGGACAAAGAACGTCGCGAGTTGATCGAAGCGAAAAACCAGGCCGAAAGCCTTGTCCACTCGACCGAAAAGTCGATGGAAGAGCATGCGGACAAGGTGGATCCAACCACGATCGAAGCCATCGAATTGGCGATTGTCGCGCTGAAGGACGAGCTGGAAGCAGGAAATGTCGACAAGATCAAATCCGGCATCCAGAACGTCACCGAAGCGGCGATGAAGCTGGGCGAGGCGATCTATAAGAACAGCCAGGAAGAAGCTGATGCTGAACCGACGGCTGCCGACATGGGTGGCGACGACGATATCGTCGATGCCGAGTTCGAAGATCTGGACGATGACAAGCGTGCCTAAGGCATAAGCCGGGACAATTCTGGGCCGGTCCGGTGTACGGGCCGGCCCAATGCATTCCGTGCAAAGAGGTGAACCAATGTCGAAACGTGACTTCTACGACGTGCTTGACGTGTCCAAGGGGGCATCTGCCGACGAGATCAAGAAGGCCTATCGTAAAAAGGCCAAGGAACTGCATCCGGACCGCAATGCCGACAGTCCGGAATCCGAAGCAAAGTTCAAAGAGGCGAACGCCGCTTACGAAGTTCTGAAAGACGCCGAGAAAAAGGCCGCCTATGATCGCTTTGGCCATGCCGCATTCGAAGGCGGCGGGGGCGGACGTCCGGGCCAGGGATTTGGCGGCAATGGTGACTTTTCCAGCGCCTTTTCCGATGTGTTTGACGATCTGTTTGGCGACTTTATGGGTGGCCAGCGTCAGGGCGGCGGACGTCGTGCCGCGCGCGGGTCCGACCTGCGCTATAATCTGCGCGTGTCGCTGGACGACGCCTATTCCGGCCTGCAAAAGACCATCAACGTGCCCACCGCTGTGGCCTGTTCGTCCTGTGATGGCAGCGGCGCCGAAGGGGGTGTTGAACCCACGTCCTGCCCCACCTGTTCTGGTATGGGAAAGGTGCGCGCGCAACAGGGGTTCTTTACCGTTGAACGCACCTGCCCGACCTGCTCGGGCATGGGGCAGATCATCAAGAACCCGTGCAAATCCTGCGGTGGCGCTGGGCGCATTGAAAAAGACCGTGCGCTGAACGTCAACATCCCCGCCGGTGTCGAAACCGGCACCCGTATTCGCCTTGCTGGCGAAGGCGAGGCCGGGATGCGTGGCGGCCCCCCCGGTGATCTTTATATCTTTGTCGAGGTCACCCAGCATGATCTGTTCGAACGCGACGGTGTGAACCTGTATTGTCGGGTGCCGGTCAGCATGGCGAATGCCGCGCTTGGCGGATCCATCGAAGTGCCGACAATCGACGGTGGCCGTGGCCGGGTGCAGATTCCCGGTGGCAGCCAATCGGGTCGCCAAATGCGCCTGCGCGGCAAAGGTATGCCCGCCCTGCGTGGTGGTGCCCCCGGTGACATGTTCATCGAACTTGCGGTGGAAACCCCGGTGAACCTGACCAGCCGCCAAAAGGAATTGCTGCGAGAGTTTGAGGATATGAGCGAGGATAATAACCCCGAGCTGAAATCGTTTTTCTCGTCGGTTAAGTCGTTCTGGGATGGCATGAAGGGGTGAGCGGCGTCTTGGAAACGCACCACCGGAGCGTTTCAGCCGCGAACGGGTGGAGCCCCGGGGCTTGCCAAACAGCACCCCCCCGGCTCTGTCCTCGTTAACCATTAATTCACCTTAAGCCCACATTCTGACGCCATGTCCAATGGCCACGCCTTTCACGAAGCCCCCCAGTCGTTGTTTACCAGTGACGAAGCCCCGGTTGTGCCGCTGCCAACCGGCAAACTGCCGTCTTATATCGCGGACCACCGCCAACGCCTGCGCGACCGGTTTATGTCCGGTGGGGCGGGCGCCATGCCGGATTACGAGTTGCTGGAACTGGTGCTGTTCCGGTCCATCCCACGCCGCGATGTAAAACCGCTGGCGCGCGCACTGTTGGAACAATTTGGCGATTTCAACCGGGTGATCACCGCCCCGCCGGATCGCTTGACAGATGTCAAAGGGGTCGGGGACGCGGTTGTCATCGACCTGAAAATAATCGAGGCGGCGGCTCAGCGGTTAGCACGATCCAAGATACTGAAAAGGCACGTGATTTCCAGTTGGGACGCGATCCTGGATTATTGTCACACAACCATGGCACATCGCGAGACCGAACAATTCCGGGTGCTGTTTCTGGACCGCAAGAACACCCTGATCGCGGATGAAGAACAGGCGCGCGGCACCGTTGATCATGTGCCGGTCTACCCGCGTGAAATCGCCAAACGGGCGCTGGAACTGAATGCCTCGGCGTTGATTTTGGTGCATAATCACCCGTCGGGTGACCCTACCCCGTCACAATCCGATATCGACATGACCGATCAAATTCAGGCCGCTTGCGTGGCGCTGGGCCTGACATTGCATGATCACCTGATCATCGGCAAATCCCGCGAGCTCAGCTTTCGCACTGAAGGCTATTTGTAAAAGCGGGTTACTGAACCCAGACCTCAACCCGCCGGTTGACCTGACGGCCCCAGTCGCTGTCATCACACGCCATTGGCAGCGCTTCGCCAAAGGCCTCGACCTCTATCTTGACCCGTTCCAGATTCGCGGTTTCAGCCGTTTTCAAAACCGCATCCTTAACCGCCTTGGCGCGTTTGCGGGCGATGCTTTGATTGCCGCTAGCCGCCCCATCCCCATCGCTGAACCCAACAAAAACCAGCCGTCTTCCGTCGTAAATACCGGTCTCTAACGCCCGGGCAAGCTGCGCCACATTGGCGCGCGATTGTGCGTCGGGGCGGGTCGATCCGGTCTCGAAACGGAACGAGGTGGTCAGCCGCGTCATCGGTACCAGCAGGGTCATCATGCGCTGCAATTCTTCCAGCGACACCTCGTCGCCAGCGGCCTGCATCGCGTTGGCCAGCCGGTCGCCTTGTACATTCACCCCGATCCGTTCGGGGGCTTGATCAACGAACCCGGATCGGCGAATCACCAACTGTGCCGCCGGGCTGCGGGAATAGGCCAGAAATGCCCGCGCCAGTTTTGGCAGGCGTCGAGCGGGCAGATACAGGAACATCGGCGAGGTCAGCGGATAGTCTTCGGTCTTGATGGTGCGGCGACTAGCCGAAAGGGAAAACCCGCAACTGCCCGTCAGAGTCAACGCCTGGGCCGCGCCGGTTTCCGCAAAGCTGGCCAAGCCTATCGCAAAAGGATCCGTGACAACCGCGCGCACCAACGCGCTACTGCGGGTGTGGCGGATCACCGTGTCGGCCAAATCAACCTTGCCCGGCTTCAGCAGACGATCCTCGACCGCTTGTGCCAGCCCAGAGCTCTCGGCGGGAAAATGCAGGGAAATCGGCGCATCCGGGCCACCCAAATCGACCCAATTGGTGATCTGCCCGGCAAAAACTTGCACCAGTTGCGGTGTGGAAATCCGCCGCACCGGATTGCCCGGCGCGACCACGGGCACCATCGCGTCCAGCGCCAACACCCGGCTGCGATTGGGGCCGGTCATATCACCCATCCCGGCCTCGTAGGCATGTTTGCGTTCATCAAGGCGAATTTCACGCATGGCCATGACTATGTCGGCGTCGTCCGCCAGAAGATCCGCAAAACCTTTGTCGGTATTGGTCACCCGAAACGTGAACCGGGCCACCGGCGCCCGGCTTTGGGCATCCAGCAGACTGTATTCAAACCCGGCATTTGCCTGCGTCACCCGGGCGGTTTGCATGCCGTTGCGCAGGGCAAAACCCTCGATCAGCGCGGGCAGCAGAACCTCGGCCATGGAAGACGAGCCGGAAAACACGATCTCGGCCACGAATTTCGTCATGCTGGGACAACCGGGGCCGTCACACAACACGCCGGAACCATCGATGGTCAGCTCTCCGAATTTAGTGTCGACGCGAAAGAATTCGCCGTCAAAGCCCAGAAGCGTTCCGACAATTTCGACCTTGCCATCACGCGAGGTCAGCGTGACGTCCTGCGCCGCCACTGGCGGAACGGTCCAGAAAAGAAAAAGTGCGGCGAAAATCGCCGCACGCTGCCAAGCCATGTGAAATCCTGATTAGCGCGGTTTATCTTGCGGCGATAATCAGGTCTTCGACAAGATTATTCAACACCAGAAAGTCACCCATTGCCGCACATTTTGGCACAGACAGGACCAGATCGCGGGCACGCAGGGATTGGTTGCTGCGCAGTTCCAGCGATTGCGCCGAAACATCGCGGCCACAATTATCTGCCGTGACTTCAGCCTCGATGCTAAGGGCCACGGTACCGGTCCGGTCCGTAGCGCCGGTTGGGAATGTGTAAACTTCGGCCAGTTGTGGCACCAGCGTGTCGGCCTCGCCCAAACGGGTCACCAAACCACCGTTGTCCAGCATGCTCTGCGGCATCCCGGACCACACATGCCCGGCATCGCCATAAGCAGCGCCAAATTCCCGGGCGTGGATCTGAAATCCGGAATTACCGGTCCATTGCACAACCACGCGGTCATAATCGCGCAAGGTCGGCACGTTGGTTAGGGCGACAGTGCCCAGCCCATCGGCAAAGGCAATCATGAACACGGCGCGCTCGGCCAGGGCCGGGATCGTCACCATCAACTGACCGGATGGGTCCGTCACCTCGGTAAACATCATGCCATTATGGTGGATCGTCACGCGTTCATTTTCAAAACACGGCGCCGAAACCGCCAGATCGACACTGGCCATTGGGCCAGGTGTGGCTGTGGCCGTCACAGCGCAGCCTAGTTGGGGCATGGCCGGATCACTTGGGGCGGTCGGCGCCTGCGTCAGTGGTTGAGACGTGTTGGTGTTCAGGCCAGAATCCTGCGGGTTCGGGCCCGGCAATTGCGGCACTGCAGAGGTTAGCAAAACCGATGTCAAAGAGACAGTTTGATAGGTCATCGACACCGTATCATCTGCATCAAACACCGCACCGGTGGGTTTCAGGACCATCTGCTGAATCGGAGAGGGCAGCGGCGCCAACAGATTTCGCGGCGAAGCTGTTTCGCCCCGTTGCATGAAAAATCCGATTCCCAGCGCACAGGCCACTGTACCACCAACCATCGTCACAAAGCGTCTTTTCGACATAACACACCCTCCATCACCTAATGGGTCAGGACCAATGTGCCGGGAAAACACGGCCAACTTGTGGCCGCACTAGGGAGTCATTTGGGCGGGATCAAGGCAGTTGTGTCAAGTCAGACGCCCGTGGCAATGCTTGAATTTTTTGCCGCTGCCGCAAGGACATTTTTCGTTTCGACCCGGATTGCCCCATGTCCTGGGGTCATCTTCGACAAATTCGGCTACTGGTTCTTGCGGCACAACCTCGGCCAAGTCTTTGACAGGGGCTGGTGCGTCTTCGGGCTGGGACAGCTGCCCTTGTTCTGCGGCCGCTTGTGCCATCATCTGGCGCTGTTCGTCTTCGGTCAGCGGTCGGATTTGGCCGAGGCTTTTGGTCACTGATTCGCGCAACCCGTCCAGCAGGTTTTCAAACAGTTGAAAGCCTTCGTTCTTGTATTCGTTCAGCGGATCCCGCTGGGCATAGCCGCGAAACCCCACGACCGACCGCAGATGTTCCAGCGTCAGCAAATGTTCGCGCCACTTGGCGTCGATGGTCTGCAACAGAACCTGCTTTTCGATGTTGCGCATGGTCTCGGGGCCAAAAGCGACGGCTTTCTTGGCCATCTGTTCATCAGTTGCCTTGATCAGACGTTCGCGGATTTCGTCGTCATCCACGCCTTCTTCGGCGGCCCATTCCATCACCGGCACATCAAGCCCCAGCTTTTCGATCACCTGGGCATACAGGCCCTCGGTGTCCCATTGATCCGCATAGGATTTCGGCGGCATATAGGAATCAATCAGGTCGTCGATCACCTGATGGCGCATGTCAGAGGCCACATCAGACAGATCCGCGGCGGCCATAATTTCGCGCCGTTGACCAAAGATCACCTTGCGCTGATCGTTCATCACATCGTCGAATTTCAAGATGTTCTTACGCATGTCAAAGTTACGGCCTTCGACCTTGGCCTGCGCGCGCTCCAGCGATTTATTCACCCATGGGTGAACAATCGCCTCGCCCTCTTTCAGGCCCAGCGTTTTCAAAACCTTGTCCAGCCGGTCAGAGCCAAAGATCCGCATCAGATCATCTTCGAGGCTAAGGTAGAACGCGGTGCGCCCCGGATCACCCTGGCGACCGGAGCGGCCCCGCAGCTGGTTATCAATCCGCCGACTTTCGTGACGTTCGCTGGCCATGACATACAAGCCACCCGCAGCGATCACCTTTTTCTTTTCTTCCGCATGGCGTTCCGCTTCGGCAGCGCGCAACGCTTCGGGATCGGCATCGGGGTTTTCGGCCAGTGCTTCCAGCACCTTCATATCGACATTGCCGCCCAGCTGAATATCGGTGCCGCGCCCGGCCATGTTGGTGGCGATGGTCACCGCGCCCAGTTTGCCAGCATCGGCGACAATCTGCGCCTCTTGTTCGTGCTGACGCGCGTTCAGCACGTTATGCTTGATCCCCGCATCGGTCAGCATCTGGCTTAGCATTTCGGATTTTTCAATCGACGTCGTGCCCGCCAGAACCGGTTGACCTTTTTCATTGGCCTTTGCGATCTCTTTGATCATGCCCTCATATTTTTCGCGTGCGGTGCGGAACACCTGATCGTCTTCGTCCACACGGGCAATCGGCTTGTTGGTGGGCACTTCGACCACGCCAAGGCCGTAAATCTCGCCAAATTCCTCGGCTTCGGTCAGGGCAGTCCCGGTCATGCCGGACAGTTTTTCGTACAGGCGGAAATAATTCTGGAACGTAACCGATGCCATGGTAACGTTTTCCGGCTGAATCGTCACTTGTTCCTTGGCTTCAATTGCCTGATGCAGCCCTTCGGACAGGCGGCGACCGGGCATCATACGGCCGGTGAATTCATCGACCAGCACGACCTCGTCGTCACGAACAATGTAATCTTTGTCTTTCAGAAACAGCTTGTGCGCCCGCAGCCCCTGATTGACATGGTGGACGATTGTGGTGCTTTCCGGGTCATACAGCGTCTGGCCATCGGGCAGCAATCCGCGCGCCATAAGCTGTTGTTCAAGAAAATCATTGCCATCATCGGTAAAGGTGATGCCGCGGGTTTTCTCATCCAGATCGAAATGCTCTTCGGTCAGCAACGGAATGATCACGTCGATGGTCTCGTACAGGTCAGACCGGTCATCGGCGGGGCCGGAAATGATTAGCGGCGTGCGCGCTTCGTCGATTAGAATACTGTCAACTTCGTCCACGATGGCAAAGTTGTGCTGCTTCTGGAACACCTCTGCCAGGTTCGATTTCATGTTGTCGCGCAGGTAGTCGAACCCAAATTCGTTGTTGGTGCCATAGGTGATGTCGCAGGCATAACCCTTTAACTTGTTCTCGGGACCCATACCCGACCAGATCGCGGCCGAGGTCATGCCCAGCGCGGTAAACACCTTGCCCATCCAGTCTGAGTCGCGTTTGACCAGATAGTCGTTCACGGTGACGACATGCACGCCCTTGCCAGTCAGCGCATTCAGATAGGCCGGAAGGGTGGCGACCAATGTCTTGCCCTCGCCGGTCTTCATCTCGGAAATGTTACCCTGATGCAGGAAAATTCCCCCCATCAGCTGCACATCAAAGGCCCGCAGACCCAGCGCGCGCCTTGCGGCCTCGCGGCAGTTGGCAAACGCCTCGGGCAGCAGATCGTCCAGGCTTTCGCCACCCAGCGCGCGTTTGCGCAGCTCTTCGGTCTTTTCGATCAGGCCTTCATCGCTAAGTTTTTCAAAATCCGGCTCTAACGCGTTGATCTTGTCGACCAAAGGCTGTGTCGCCTTGATTTTGCGATCGTTCGGTGTACCGAACACCTTTTTGGCGATTGTTCCGAAACCCAGCATGCTCACTCCAGCGACTCTGACTTTTTCGTGGTTTTCACAGGCTTGCCCAGCTTGCCCACAACCCATAGATACGAGAGCGAACAACGGTTCTGCAAATGGCCACAAGGCGATGTAAGGGCCGGGTCATACAGTGTCAACGCCGCGCCCGGTCGCGGCCCACGAATAGGAAGATTCTATGCTCAAAGGTCTCACTTTTTTGTCCTCGCTGGCGTTGGCGGCGGTTTTGTCGCTGCCAACCATGGTTCAGGCCGAACCAAATGCCGATACGGTTGTCGCCCGCATCAACGGCGAAGAGATCACGTTGGGCCATATGATCATCGCCCATGCCACGCTGCCACAGCAGTATCAGCAACTGCCGCCAGCGGTTCTGTATAATGCGATCCTTGATCAGCTGGTGCAACAAACGGCGCTTAAACAGTCGCGTACAGACGAAGTACCGCGTCAGGTCACGCTGTCACTTGAAAACGAACGCCGGTCGCTTTTGGCGGCGGATGTGATTGAAAAGATCATGGCCAATGCCGCCAAGGATGGCGATGTTCAGTCAGCTTACGACGCAAAATATGCGGATGGGTTTGGCGAAGACGAATATCACGCGGCGCATATTTTGGTGGAAACCGAAGACGAGGCCAAGGCGATCAAGGCCGATCTGGACAGTGGTGCGGATTTCGCCGCCACAGCCATGGAAAAATCTACCGGTCCGTCCGGCCCCAGTGGCGGTGATCTGGGCTGGTTTGGTATTGGGGCGATGGTGCCGGAATTCGAAACCGCCGTTGTGTCGATGGACCCGGGTCAGGTTTCAGACCCTATCAAGACGCAATTTGGCTGGCACGTGATCATCCTGAACGAAAAGCGCAAGCAATCCGCCCCGGAACTGGATACGGTACGTGCCGAACTGACCGGTAAACTGCAAGAAGACGCGGTCGAAGCCAAGGTGGAAGAGCTGACCGCCGCCGCCACCATCGAGCGTCTGGTCATCGAGGACTTGCAGCCCGAGATCATCCAGAACCTCGGCCTGTTGCAGGACTGATCCTATGACGCTGCCCCGTTCCCCGCTGGCCCCTGTCGGGTTTCCCGATCTCCCGGTAATTGCCGGCGTCCGCTTTGCCACCGCTGCGGCGGGGGTCAAATACCAAGGCCGGACTGATGTGATGCTGGCAGTAATGACCCCCGGCACCAGTGTGGCCGGAGTGTTCACCAAATCCGCCACCCGCGCCGCGCCGGTGCTGGATTGTCAGGCCAAGATCGGTGGCGCTGGCGATGCAGGCGCGGCCATTCTGGTGAATTCGGGCAACGCCAACGCCTTTACCGGCCATTACGGTCAGTCATCGGTGCAGGATGTGACCCAAGCGGTGTCAGACGAGGTTGGTGTTCCGCTGGGCCGGGTGTTTACCGCGTCGACCGGGGTGATTGGTGAACCGCTGCCGCATGAAAAGATCGTGGATCAGCTGACTGCGCTGCATGCCACCCTAAGTGACACCGCGATTGAAGCCGCCGCGCAGGCGATCATGACCACCGATACCTTTACCAAAGGCGCCGGGCGTCAGATGAAGGTTGACGGTAAAACAGTCTCTATTGCTGGGTTCGCCAAAGGGTCCGGGATGATTGCGCCGGATATGGCAACGATGCTGGTGTTCATTTTCACCGATGCCGCTGTTGAACAGCCCGCGCTGCAATCTTTGGTGGTAGCGGCGGCGGACCGGACGTTCAACTGTATCACCGTTGACAGCGATACCTCGACCTCGGACAGCTTATTGGTCTGTGCAACCGGGGCCTCTGGCGTGGATGCCACCACAAGCCCGGACTTCGCGGCTGCCTTGCATGACGTCATGCTGGATCTGGCGCAACAGGTGGTGCGCGACGGCGAAGGCGCGACCAAGTTTGTAGAAATCCGCGTCACCGGTGCACTGACGGATGGCGATGCCAAAACGCACGGGCTGTCGGTTGCCAATTCCCCGCTGGTCAAAACCGCCATCGCTGGCGAGGATCCCAACTGGGGCCGGGTTGTAATGGCCGTGGGCAAATCTGGTGCCCCTGCGGATCGGGACCGGTTAAGCATCTGGTTTGGCGACACTTTGGTGGCGGATAAGGGCTGGGTCAGTCCGGATTATCGCGAAG
Organism: Paracoccaceae bacterium; assembly: GCA_047639325.1. Taxonomy (GTDB): domain Bacteria; phylum Pseudomonadota; class Alphaproteobacteria; order Rhodobacterales; family Rhodobacteraceae; genus NVQY01. The sequence goes on from JBLINN010000004.1 coordinate 29,289, forward strand.
AAGACGCCGCCGCCCATATGAAAGGCCAAGATCTGCTGATCCGGATTGATCTGGGGATGGGCGATGGGCAGGCAACCGTCTGGACCTGCGATTTGACTCACGGCTATATCGAGATCAACGCGGATTACCGATCTTGAAAACCCTTCTTGTCTCGGCCGTTGCCCTGATCGACGTGGATGGCCGGGTTCTGTTGGCTCAGCGCCCCCCGGGTAAATCCATGGCCGGGCTTTGGGAATTTCCCGGCGGCAAGGTGGAACCCGGCGAAACCCCCGAACGCGCCCTGATTCGTGAATTGCAGGAAGAGCTGGGCATCGACACATGGTCGTCCTGTCTAGCCCCGCTGTGTTTTGCCAGCCATTCCTATGACGATTTCCACCTGTTGATGCCGCTGTTTGCCTGCCGCAAATGGCAGGGCATTCCCACCCCGCAAGAGGGGCAAGTGCTGAAATGGGTCACCGGGCGTAACCTGCGGGACTATCCGATGCCACCGGCCGATATCCCGCTGATTCCGATTCTGCGCGACTGGTTGTAGCACGCACCGCAGGAACCAAATCAGGTTTCCAGACCGGTTATATCATACAAAATATGGTGGGTTTTTGGGCAACGTGTACGGTTATCCTATAATTTTAGCTTGATTTATACGCAATTTGTTAAAGGTTAGAGGCGTAGACTGAGACCGTCTGATTTCTTTTGGGGAGAATTTGACATGCTTCGGACAATCACAATGGGCAGTTGCGTTTCTGTTCAAGGAACTTTTGTACGCGCTTTACCGGATGGGCGCATCGCCGTTCAGGTGGGCGCCATGGTGTATCATGGCCGACCGATCGTGGCCGTGGCATAAAAACCGCCAAATCTGAGCAACGAAAAAGGGCACAGTCATCTGACTGCGCCCTTTTTATTTCTTCGCCGATGGCACCAAAGACGGTTACGTCAATGTGCGGATTACTTCTTCGCGTTCGAAAATCTCGATCACATCGCCGGGGCGAACGTCTTCGTAATTCTCGAATGCCATACCGCATTCCTGACCCGACTGAACCTCTGGCACTTCGTCCTTGAAGCGCTTCAGCGTTTTCAGCGTGCCTTCGTGAATCACCACATTGTCGCGCAGCAGACGCACACCGGCAGACCGGCGGGCGATGCCTTCGGTCACCAGACAACCAGCCACCTTGCCAACGTTGGACACTTTGAAGACGTCTTTGATTTCGGCATACCCGATAAAGTTCTCTTTGATCTCGGCGCTCAGCAGGCCACTTGCGGCCTTTTTCACGTCATCGACCAAATCGTAGATCACCGAGTAATAGCGAATCTCGACGCCCTTTTGGTTCGCTGTAGTCCGCGCCGATGCATTGGCCCGCACGTTAAAGCCCATCACCGGCGCACCGGATGCTTCGGCCAGGCCGATATCGGTTTCCGTGATGGCACCAACACCGGAATGCAGCACCCGCACGCGGACTTCGTCGTTGCCGATCTTTTCCATCGCCTGAACGATGGCTTCTGCAGAACCCTGCACATCGGCCTTGACCAGAATTGGCAGCTCGGAAACGGTTTGGTCTTCCTTGGCCTTGGCCATCAGCTGTTCCAACGTGGTCGCAGCACCGGCAGCGGCGCGTTTGTCCTTGGCAGCCTGGGCGCGGTATTCGGCGATTTCACGCGCCTGCGCTTCGGTCTCGGTGACGTTCAGAACGTCGCCTGCCTCGGGTGTGCCGTTCAGGCCCAGAACCTCGACCGGAACCGACGGGCCGGCCTCTTTCACGCGGTCGCCCTTGTCGTCGATCAGCGCACGGACCTTACCGTACTGCTCGCCCACAACAAAGATATCGCCCAGACGTAGTGTACCGTTCTGAATCAGAACCGTCGCAACCGGACCGCGACCCACATCCAGCTGCGCCTCAATCACCGCACCTTGGGCGGCGCGATTGGGGTTAGCTTTCAGTTCCATGATTTCTGCCTGCAGCGTAATCGCTTCCAGCAGCTGATCCAGACCTTGGCCAGTGACGGCGCTGACTTCGACGTCCTGCACTTCGCCGGACATCTTTTCGACAATCACCTCGTGCTGCAACAGATCGGTGCGCACTTTGTCAGGGTTGGCATCCGGACGGTCCATCTTGTTGATCGCCACGATCATTGGCACCTTGGCCGCCTGAGCGTGGTGGATAGCCTCGATGGTCTGCGGCATAACCGCATCATCTGCGGCAACAACCAGAACCACGATGTCCGTCACCTGCGCCCCACGAGAGCGCATCGATGTGAACGCCGCGTGGCCGGGTGTGTCCAGAAAACTAAGCACGGCCCCATCATCGGTTGTCACCTGATAGGCGCCGATATGTTGGGTAATGCCGCCCGCTTCGCTGGAAACAACCTTGGCGTTGCGGATCGCGTCCAACAAAGAGGTTTTACCGTGGTCAACGTGGCCCATGATGGTGATGACCGGCGGACGAGTCTGCAGATCATCATCGGCGTCTTCGATCTCTTTGATGACGTCTTCGACATCGGCGTCGGACACGCGCACAACTTTGTGGCCAAATTCTTCGATGATCAGCTCAGCCGTGTCGGCGTCGATTGTCTGATTCTGCGTAACCATCAAATCCATGTTCATCAGCGCTTTGACAACAGCACCAACCCGTTCGGCCATACGGTTGGCCAGTTCGGACACAACAATTGCCGGCGGCAGCTGTACGTCACGCACAACCTTTTCCCGTTCAACAGCACCGCCCATGGCTTTTAGCCGGGCGCGTTCCTGCTTGCGCTTCATCGCAGCCATCGACCGGTGACGCCCGTCGCCGCCGGTAAGCGCCTGATTCAGGGTCAGTTTGCCGCCACGTCGGCCATCGTCGCGGCCTTTGTTGCGTGTCGGGCGGTCGTCGCGATCAGTTTTGCGCGGAGCAGCCGCGGGAGGCGCCGGTTTGCTGGCACCGCTACGCGGGCCTTCGCTGGACGAGGCCGGTGTTGGATCGGCTGCACGTGCAGGTTCGGCGGCACGCTTGGCGGCCGCTGCGGCCTCAACCTTTTTGTGCTCTTCCTCTTCGACCTTTGCACGGGCCTTTTCTTCGCGTTCTTTTTCTTCACGCTCTTTGGCGTCGATCTCGGCGCGGCGGCGCTCGCGATCTTCGGCGCGCGCCTTTTCATCCGCTAGCCGCGCTGCGGCTTCTTCCACTTCGCGGGACTTGGCGGCCTGAACCGCCTTTAGCCGACGATCCATTTCCGCATCAGTAATACCAGCCGGACGCCGTGACGGATTACCCGCAGGCGCAGCAGACGGGCCAGCAGGCTTGCCAGCACCAGGCTTGGGGACCACCACACGTTTACGCTTGGTTTCCACCACGACATTCTTGGTCCGTCCGTGGCTGAAACTTTGTTTCACATTCCCTGGGCGGGACCCACTGCGCAAACCCAATGTCTTTTTGCCGTCACTATCGCTCATCAAGCTTCTAACCCTTCCGCGCGGCCCTTGCCGCCATCCGTTTTGCGCATGCCTTGCAGGCGCTGCGCCTCCTCTACAACACGTTTGCTGAGTCCGCCAGAGGCGAGCGCCGCATGTATCACAGTTTGACGTCCAAACGCCATGCCCAGCTCGTCCGCAGACAAACAACCAATGTACTGGCCGAAATGCGGCGTGCTGAGTTTCGATTTTCCCCGGCCCGACCCATCAAGGGCCTGTATCAGGACCTGGGCCTGTTCGCCCCCAAGCCAGCTTTTGACTTTTTCGTACCCGGCAACAGCATCGCCGGACTTTCGTGCCATGCTGATCAGGTCAATCACCCGCCGAACCAGCTGACGCTCGACTTCGTCCGTCAACCCGTCCGGCACTGTCACCGGGTGCTTTAATCCCCGGGCAAACATCTTTTTGGCAATCGCCGTATCTATGGTTTGCCGATCCGCAGACACATAAACACCGCGCCCCGGCAGCTTGTCCCGAATATCCGGCACAACCTGACCATCTGGGCTTGCCACAAAGCGGATCAGCCCAAATTTTGGCTGCACCTCACCCGTGGCAATGCACTTGCGGTCTGGACCATCCTTGTGGTCTTTCGAGACGCCACCGCGACCCATCAGGAACCCTCCGGGGCCTGAGATCAGGCCCCGGACTCCTGTGGCTGATCGTCTGCGTCGGCATCTTCCTCGGCGTCCTCTTCAGCCTCCAGATCCGCCGGATCGACCCAGCCCAGCAATACGCGGGCGGTCATGACCAGATTTTGTGCCTCTTCCAAAGACATGTCGAAAGGTTCCAGAATACCATCATCCTTAACCCGCTCGCCTTCAACCGTGGTCCAGCCCCCGGCCAATTCCCAGTCAGCACATGTAGCGAAATCTTCCAGAGTTTTTACATCATCCTTGGCCAGTGCCTCGATCATTTGGGGTGTCAGACCCTCAAATTCAACCAGGCTGTCCTCGACACCCAATGCACGCGCATTTGCCATCGCCGCCTTGGCCTGTGCCTCAAGGTGCTCGCGGGCCCGTGTCTGCAGTTCCTGCGCAGTGCCTTCATCGACACCGTCAATCACCAGCAGTTCGTTCAGTTCGACATACGCAACCTCTTCGAGATTGGTAAAGCCTTCGGACACCAGCAGCTGGGCAAAGAATTCGTCCAGATCCAACACGTCCATGAACAATTTGGTACGGCTTTCAAACTCGGCCTGACGGCGCGTGCTTTCTTCTTCTTCGGTGATGATATCGATATCAAGACCGGTCAGCTGCGACGCCAGACGCACATTCTGACCGCGGCGGCCAATGGCCAGGCTTAACTGTTCTTCGGGAACGACAACTTCGATCCGGCCGGTTTCTTCATCCAGAACCACCTTGGACACTTCTGCCGGTTGCAGCGCGTTCACCAAAAAGGTCGGCTGATCTTCGTTCCACGGGATGATGTCAATCTTTTCGCCCTGCAGTTCGTTCACCACGGCCTGCACACGGCTGCCGCGCATACCCACACAGGCACCAACCGGGTCGATTGAGCTGTCATAGGAAATGACCGCGATCTTGGCGCGGCTGCCCGGGTCTCGGGCGACGGCCTTGATCTCGATGATGTTGTCGTAGATTTCCGGCACTTCCATCTTAAACAGCTCGGCCATGAATTCCGGTGCGGTGCGGGACAGGAAAATCTGCGGTCCGCGCACTTCGCGGCGCACATCCTTGATGTAACAGCGGATACGGTCATTGGGGCGATAGGATTCGCGGCCAATCTTTTCGTTGCGACGCAAGATCGCCTCGCCCGCGCCGACATCGACGATGACGTTGCCGTATTCTTCGCGCTTGACCAGACCGTTGATGATGGTCCCGGCACGATCCTTGAATTCTTCGAACTGGCGGTCCCGCTCTGCTTCGCGGATTTTCTGCAGGATCACCTGCTTGGCCGATTGCGCCGCGATCCGACCCATTTCAACCGGTGGCACTTCTTCGATGAACTGCTGCCCGACCTCAGGGTCTGCCATATACTGCTTGGCCTGAACTACAGTGAATTCCGACTGGTAGTTTTCCAGCTCTTCATCTTCGACCACGGTCCGCACGCGGGTAAATGTCGCTTTGCCGGTCTTGCGGTCGATGCTGACGCGAATATCCATTTCGGCGCCGTACCGGCTCTTGGCGGCCCGGGAGAGGCTTTCTTCCATTGCCTCAATCACCAGACCGGGCTCGATCATCTTTTCGCGGGCCACGGCCTCGGCGGTTTGCAGCAGCTCCAGCTGGTTTGCAGAGGTAATTGCCATCTATGTATCCTCCTGGTCAGACGCGTCGGTCTGGATCTCGTCAAAATGGTCTTCGTTCAGGGCGCCAGCCGCTTTGCGTTGGCGCAGCATTTCCTTGATCAGATCGTCTGTCAGTACCAGCTTGGCATCGCTAAGCCAGTCAAATTGCAACCCGATGGTGCCTTCTTCGACATTGATCATAACCTCGTTGCCTTCGACCCCGGCCAGTTCACCCTTGAACCGGCGACGTCCGCCCTGCAATTCGGCGGTTTCCAGCTTGGCCTCGTAACCCTCGTAGGCTTCAAAATCTTTTAGCCGGGTCAGAGGCCGGTCGATACCGGGGCTGGAAACCTCTAGCGCATAGGTATCCAGTATCGGATCCTCGACATCCAGAACCGCGCTGATCGCGTTGGAAATTGCGCCGCAATCATCCACTTCGATCCCGCCATCTGGCTTGTCGGCCATGATTTGCAGAAGGGTAGACTTGCCCGACATCAGGCGTACACGCACCAACTCGAACCCCATATCCTCAAGGACGGGGGTGATGATCTCGGCCATCCGGCGATCAATCGCAGCTTTAGCAATCAGGTCGTTGGTCATGGTATCCATCTTGCGCTTAGGCACAAAAAAACGGGCGCGCGGCCCGTTGTCTAATCCGGTGGGCGTCGGGTTTGGACCCCAGCGCGCCGCTGTTGAAAGGTCATATAGACGGGGTTGGCTGAGTCTGCAAGGGGTGAACTCGGCCCTTCCACCACCGTTCCGCAATTCGCCCGTCATCCAGCGCTGTTTGCGTACCAATCACCCGGGGAACGCCGACGCCGCGATGGGCGGCCAGTGCCATGTCTTGAACCGACGGGTGAAACACAAAATCACCGCGCCCCAGCAAGCCGCCCGGCAACGGCAGCGCAGCCACATCCACATAGCCGTCGCGCAGCGCTTCGGCGCGAACGGCGGCATCGGGGATCACGATAACTTCAATACTGTCGGCCCAGCCTGCGCGGCCATCCTTATAGTGCCCGTCAACCTTGCGGCCCAGAAACTGCCGCCCCGGTTGCGCCCGTTCGACCCGATATCGCCCGGTGCCCACGGCCTCAGGCAGTGGCTGATCAATCTTCCCACCGGGGGCGACAATCAACGCCGGGTTGGCCAACAGATAGGGCAGATCCGGGGTGCCTGCCTTCAGTTCCAGCCGCAATTGCAGCGGGCTGATCGCCTCAACCGCCGCCACATCGGCCAAAGCTGGCCCATCCGCCGCAACAAACGATGCGGCCACGTCCTGCGCGCTGAACGTCCGGCCATCGTGAAACACAACATCGTCGCGCAGATCAAACAGCCAGACACGCGCATCGGCGCTGCCGTGCCAGCGGGTGGCAAGCTCGCCGCGCAACACGCCATCGGGGGCAATCTCGGTCAAGGTGTCGAACACCGCGCCACGCGCCACAACGGCAAGGCTGTCATCGTCGCGTGGAACCGCCAGCCGCAAACAGCCGCCTGCACGCGGCGCGGCGTCCAGCGACAGGCCGGACGCGCTAAGCAATGCCGCAGCGGCACCCGATGTGAACAGGGCGCGGCGATCCATGCGGGTCATGTCACCGACTCGGCAATACGGTCCATCACCCGGACCAGCTCGGCGCTGATCCCCGGTTCGGACAGGGCGTGACCGGCGTTGCGCACCATTTTCAGCTCGGCGGCAGGCCACAGCTCGTTTATGCGCCAGGCGGATGTCGGTGGGCAGATCATGTCATAGCGGCCTTGAACAATTGCGCCGGGAATATGCGATATCTTGCCCATGTTAGACAGGATTTGACCATCATATTCCAGAAAGCCGTTGTTGATGAAATAGTGATTCTCCAGCCGGGCAAAGGCGCGGGCGTAATCCCCCGGACTTTCACCCGACGTGCCGCTGGAATGAATAGACGCCAGCGCATTTTCCCAGGCCGACCAAGCGCGCCCAAATCGGGTTTCTTCGCGTAGATCGCCGGAAAACAGCCGCCGATGATAGGCTGCCACCATATCATCGCGCTCGCAATCCGGGATCGGTGCCACAAACCGCGCCCAGGTTTCCGGCCAGAACTTGCCCGCACCGCCACCATAGAACCAATCAATCTCAGACTTGGTCATCAGGAACACACCGCGCAGAATCAGGTAGGACGTGCGCTCAGGATGAGTCTGGGCATAGATCAGCGCCAATGTCGCGCCCCAGCTGCCGCCAAACACCATCCATGTATCGATTTCCAACTGATTGCGGATTTTCTCGATATCTTCGACCAGATGCCAGGTGGTGTTATCCGTCACCGACGCATAGGGGCGCGACCGGCCACAACCGCGCTGATCAAACAGAATCACCCGATAGACCTTTGGATCGAAATATCGCCGCATCGCCGGACTGCATCCGCCCCCCGGACCGCCATGCAAAATGATCACGGGAATCCCTGTAGGATTGCCGCATTGCTCCATATATATCTTATGCCCTTGGCCAACATCGATTATCCGCTGATCAAACGGTTCGATCGGTGGGTACAGATATTGAACTGCGCGCTTTTGGTCCGGGTACTTGTCCATTACTGCCCTATATATACAGCAATGCGTAAAAGAGCACACGGAGACAGGAATGCAAGCGCCTCAGTCCACGGTTGACCCTGCGGAAATCGCCAAGTTCGAGGCAATGGCCACCGAATGGTGGGATCCGGCAGGGAAATTTAAACCCCTGCACATGCTGAACCCCTGTCGGCTGGATTACATAACCACGCAGATTGCGGGTGAATTTGACCGTGATCTTAAGGCGGTTAACCCGCTTGCAGGCCTGCGTATTCTGGATATCGGCTGTGGCGGTGGGTTGCTAAGTGAGCCGATGGCGCGGCTGGGGGCCGAAGTTATTGGCGCGGATGCTGCCGAAGGCAATCTGCCGGTGGCCCGGATTCACGCGAAACAATCCGGTTTGGACATTGATTATCGTCACACCACAGCCGAGGCCATGGCCGACGCGGGCGAGCGATTCGATGTAGTGCTGAACATGGAAGTGATCGAACATGTGGCCGATCCGCTGTCGTTCCTGACGGCCTGCCACACATTGCTGAAACCCGGCGGGCTGCACATCTGTTCGACCATCAACCGCAATCCAAAATCGTATGCGGTCGCCATCGTCGGCGCCGAGGTTGTGATGCGCTGGTTGCCACGCGGCACCCATGACTGGGCGAAATTCATCACCCCGGACGAACTGTTTGACCTGCTGCGTCGGGCGGCGTTTGATCCCGTGGATCGCAAGGGATTCGTCTTTAACCCGATCAGCTGGACGTGGAGCCTTTCAGACAAGGATCTAAGCGTGAATTATGTCACCGCCAGCCTAAAACCGTAACAGGGGCAAAACCCCGGGCGCAGCTTTGGTTGTCTTTTCGGACATGGTCTGGTGCATCGGGCCTGAGCGCGCGCATTTATTTTCCCCGCCCGGCTTG
>JBLINN010000005.1:0-34124 GCA_047639325.1 Paracoccaceae bacterium
CCAGCAACCCGGTATGTTCCGGCAACAACCGGGTGATATAGAACCGCGCCAGCTTTTCGCGCGCACCGCCCTTATCGGCCAGCGCTGCCGCCAGATGGTAATGCGCGCCCAGTACCCGGGCAAAGGCCCGCAAATAGGGCACCGCGCCGGCAAAGCGGTCGTTCATGTCGCCTTGTGCCACCAGCCACTCGGTTGCCTCACGCAGGGTTTCGCTGGCCTGCCAGACCGGCTCGGCCAGATCGGGCAGGGCTGCGCGCGCGCTTTCGGCATGGGCTTCGATTTCGTCCAGCAAGCGTGCTGCGGCGTCGCCGCCATCCATCATCTTGCGCGCCACAAGGTCCATCGCCTGAATGCCATTGGTGCCCTCGTAAATCGCTGTCACCCGCACGTCGCGGCAATATTGCGCCGCGCCGGTTTCTTCGATCACCCCCATACCGCCATGCACCTGCACCCCGGTTTCTGACACGGCAATGCCGGTATCGGTGCCAAACGCCTTGGCAATCGGCGTCAGGAACGCACAGCGGGCGCGCCAATGGGCATCATCCGTGGCAGCGGCCATGTCATTGGCCACCGCACAAGCCATCAGAATGGCGCGCGAGGCAAACAGATCGGCCTTCATGCCCATCAGCATCCGGCGCACATCGGCGTGGTCAACGATACTGCCACTGGTGCCAGGTGCAGTGCGCCCCTGCTTGCGATCCAGCGCGAAACCCAGCGCGTGTTGATAGGCGCCTTCGGCCACGCCAACGCCTTGGCCTGCCACACCCAGCCGCGCGTTGTTCATCATGGTGAACATCGCCGCCATGCCGCCATGTTCCGCGCCCACCAGCCAGCCGGTGGCGCCGTCATATTCCATCACGCAGGTCGGTGATCCATGCAGTCCCAGCTTATGTTCCAGCGAGACAACCTTTAGGCTGTTGGCCACACCAGCGTCGCCATTATCATCCGGCAGGTATTTTGGAACCACAAACAGGCTGATCCCCTTGGTCCCGACCACCCCGTCAGGCAAACGCGCCAGCACCAGATGACAGACGTTGGAGCAGAAATCATTGTCGCCCCAGCTGATAAATATCTTTTGCCCGCTGACCGCATAGGTGCCATCGCCATTGGGAACGGCTTTGCTGGCCAATGCGCCCACGTCTGATCCGGCCTGCGGTTCGGTCAGGTTCATGGTCCCCGACCATTCGCCAGACATCAGTTTGGGCAGATACAGGTCCTTCAGGGCATCACTGGCGTGATGATCCAGCGCCTCGATCTGGCCCTGGCTCATCAGCGGGGCCAGTTGCAGCGACAGGCAGGCGCCGCTCATCATCTCGTTGACGGCAATTGTCAGGGACATCGGCAGGCCCATGCCGCCGTGATCCGGATTGCCGCTCATCCCGATCCAACCGCCATCGGCGATGGCACGCCAGCCATCTCCATAGCCGGGCGAGGTGCGCAGCACGCCGTTTTCCAGGCGCGCCGGGGTCAGATCGCCGGGGCGCTGCAACGGGGCCATGACCTCTTCGCACATCTTGCCCGCTTCGGTCAGGATCGCGCTGACCAGATCGCTGTCGGCCTCACCAAACCGTTCGGTTGCGGCCACTTGGTCAAAGCCAACAATGTGGCGGAACAGGAATTCATAATCGGATACAGGCGCGCGATACGTCATAAGGGTCTCTTTGTCTGTCAGTGGGGCAACCATCAACGGACAGGCCCAAAGGGCTTGGCAATCACACTGGCCACCGGTAAGGAACTGGGCTGGATGCATACCAAACCACCCCGCACACACAAGCAACTAAAACGCCGCGTCACGGATATGAACAGCCAAGGTACTGAAATCCTGTCCCCAGACAGCGCCGGACTGGCGCGCGCCGCTGCCCTGTTGACGGGCGGCGGGCTGGTCGCGTTCCCGACCGAGACGGTTTACGGGCTGGGGGCAGACGCCCGCGATGGTGCCGCCGTGGCGCAAATTTATGCCGCCAAGGACCGGCCCGCTTTTAACCCGCTGATCGTGCATGTCGCCGACAGGCAGGCGGCGGAACGCTATGTCATCTGGTCCGATACCGCCGATCAGTTGGCCACTGCCTTTTGGCCCGGCCCGCTGACACTGGTGCTGCCCCTGCGCGCCGGGCACGGAATCTCGTCGTTGGTGACCGCCGGTCTGGACACGCTCGCCATTCGGGTGCCCGCCCACCCCACCGCGCGCGATCTGCTGCGCGCTTTTGGCGGGCCACTAGCGGCCCCTTCGGCCAACCCGTCGGGGCGGATCAGCCCGACCACCGCCGCGCATGTGCTGGCGGGCCTCACCGGGCGCATCGCTGCGGTGCTGGATGCTGGGGCTTGTCCGGTAGGGCTGGAATCAACCATCGTCAGCCTTGCTGGCGACACGCCCACCCTGCTGCGTCCCGGCGGGCTGGCCGCTGAGATCATCGAGTCCGTTCTGGGCCATCCCCTGCACCGCCCCGCCGCGACAACACCCATATCCGCCCCCGGCCAACTCGCCTCGCACTATGCCCCAACTGCCCCGGTGCGGTTGAACGCCAAGACAGCCCGCGCCGACGAGGCCCTGCTGGGATTTGGCCCGATGCCCTGCACCCAGAACCTGTCGCCAACCGGCGATCTGGCCGAGGCAGCGGCGAACCTGTTTGACCACCTGCACCAGCTGGACGCAATGAACCGCCCCATCGCCGTGGCCCCGATCCCCGACCACGGGCTGGGCACAGCGATCAACGACCGCCTGCGCCGTGCGGCAGCCCCCCGACCGTAATTCAAAGTCAAATACAGAAGTTGTTATAGTCGATTTCTTTCAAAGAAATCGGGCCGGAAAATTTGAAATTTTCCGATACCCGCCCGGCTTACGCGCGCCCCGCACTGGCCGACAGGGTCAGCGGATCAACCCCCAGCGTTTTCAGCGCAGCGGCCCATTTGGCACTATTGGGGGTCTCAAACACCAGATCCGGCGCCGCCTCGGTGGTCAACCAGCCGTTCATCGCAATCTCATGCTCCAGCTGTCCCGGACCCCATCCCGCATAACCCAGCATCATCAACGCCTTATCCGGCCCATGCCCCTTGGCGACATCCTCCAGAATATCCAGCGTCGCCGTCATGCGAAATTCGTCTGTCACTTCCATGGAATGCAGGTTTGCGTCATACTCTGCCGAATGCAGCACAAAGCCGCGCGCGCCTTCCACCGGCCCGCCAAAATGAACCATCATCTGGCCGCGCTCGGGTGGGTCGGGCGTAATCTCTAGCTGCTCCAGCAGATACCCCAGAACCATATCTTCGGCCGGTTTATTGATGATCAGCCCCATCGCACCATCGCCGCCGTGTGAGCATAAGAACACCACCGAATGTTCGAACCGCATATCGCCCATGCCCGGCATCGCGATCAGGAGTTTTCCGGTCAAATCCATCATTTTTGTGTCTTATGCCCCGTCATCGTGCTGAAATGTCGACAATGGCCCCCGCCCCGCCCGCGCGCAAGACGTCAGATCGGTTTGCGTTCATTTCACCCGACTGACCGGAACGTGACTTGGCATTTGCCCAAAAAGCCACCATCTAAATCCCATGACAAAACTGCTTTCATACCTGTTTGCCTTCGCGTCCCTGATCGCCCTGCACCCCGCGCCTGTGGCCGCAGGTGGCTCCATTGATGACTTGGTACAGATCGAGGTGCTGGATGGTGGCCTGACCAAACGCGGCACCTATCAAGCCGCCCTGCACCTGACCCTGTCGCAGGGCTGGAAAACCTATTGGCGTGCGCCCGGCGATTCCGGCATTCCACCACAATTTGACTGGCGTGGTTCGCGCAATGTGGCTGATGTGGCGATCACCTGGCCCACCCCGCATGTGTTCAACCAGGACGGTCTGCGCTCGATCGGATACAAGAACCACCTGGTGCTGCCGATCGAGATTACCCCCGCCAAATCCGGTCGTCCGGTGCGCTTAAGCGGCGAGATGGAGTTTGGTCTGTGCAAGGATGTTTGCATCCCCGGCCGGTTGGATTTCGACCATCAGCTAAACGCCGACGCCCCGCGCAACCCGTCAATCGCCGCCGCCCTCGCCCAGCGACCTTACTCTGCGTCCGAGGCTGGGGTACGCTCCAGCACCTGCCACCTTTCGCCCACCAGCGACGGCATGCGGATCGAGGCGCATATCACCATGCCCTCAGCCGGGGGCCCCGAGGTCGCAGTGATTGAACCGGGCAATCCACAGCTTTGGGCGTCGCAGACCAAGACCACCCGGCGTGGCAATACCCTGATTGCCACCAGCGACCTTAGCCATGTGTCCGGCGCGGCCTTTGCGCTGAACCGCAGTTTGGTGCGCATCACCGTGCTGGGCCAGCGCCACGCGGTGGACATCACCGGCTGCACGCCGGGCTGATCGCCGATGCCCCCCAACCAACCCTTGCTGGGCGCCATCGCCATCGTACTGAAAGACCGCCACGTCTTGCTGGCGCAGCGCGGTAAACAACCCGATGCCGGGCTGTGGGGGTTTCCTGGCGGCCATGTGGAACTGGGCGAAACCGCGCTGGCGGCTGCCACGCGTGAGCTGGTCGAAGAAACAGGGGTGATCGCCCGCCCGCTGGGATACCTGACCAATGTCGACGTGCTGCGCCACGCCCCCGACGGTACGGTCGTCACTCATTACCTGCTGGCCGCTGTGCTGTGTGATTATATCAGCGGCACCCCGCAGGCTGCAGACGATGTCACCGACGCCGCCTGGTTTCCCATCGACGATGTGCGCAGTGGGCACCTGGAGATGAGCGATCAGGTCGTCGACATTATGGAGCTGGCCCTGACGCGCGGTCAAAACCTGCGCTGTTAGGGAATTGGTGCGGCCGAGAAGACTCGAACTTCCACGGGTGTTACCCCACAGCGACCTCAACGCTGCGCGTCTACCAATTCCGCCACGGCCGCACAGCCATTGCTTGGTGGCTGCGCTATAGACGAGGGCGCGGGGGTTGTGAAGGGGAAATAACAGGCGCCAAGGGGCATTACCGGGCGCGTGCCCGCAATTGTAAATCGCCGCCAGCGCGCGGATATGGTACCGGGGATATGCAGGGATGGGCCTTGCATGGGGGAAGGAACGCGAAATGGGGCAGCCGGATCAGCCGACCAGCTTGCAAATCGACATTGTGTCGGATGTGGTTTGTCCGTGGTGTATCGTTGGCTATCGCCAACTGCACCTTGCGCTGAAGCAAACCGGGGTCCGTGCCCATGTGCGCTGGCATCCGTTTGAGCTGAACCCCGAAATGCCGCCCGAAGGCCAGAACCTGCGCGAGCATCTGGCGCAGAAATACGGCACCACCCCTGAACAAAGCCAAACCGCCCGCGCCCAGTTGGTGCAGGCTGGGGCTGATCTGGGGTTTACCTTTTACTTTGGCGAAGACAGCCGGATGGTGAACAGCTTTCTGGCGCATCAACTGGTGGAATGGGCCGAAGAACAAGGTCGGCAGAACGACATGAAGCAAGCGCTGTTTCAGGCGCATTTCACCGATGCGCGCGATGTCTCTGATATCGCCACGCTGGGCGATATCGCGGCAGAGCTGGGGCTGGACCGGGCCGAGGCGATCACCACGCTGGACGGCGGGCATATGGCGTGGAATGTGCGCACGATGCAGAAATTCTGGACCGACAAGGGCATTCGCGGCGTCCCGGGCATGGTGTTTGGCCTGAAACATCTGGTGACCGGCGCGCAGGGGGTTGATGCCTATTCCGCCCTATTGCGCGATCTGGGCAGTCGCCCGACATAGGCCGCAATGGCGGCCAGCAGCAGCGCCGCGCACAGGGCGAACCGGACCCAGGGGGCCTGTGGGAACAACAGATCGCTCATGATCCGGCCCGGCCACACGGTGAACAGCCCCGCCCAGCGCCAGCGCATATAAGCTTAGCATTTGCCTCGGTGCCCGGCCACGTCGCCCTGGCGAATTTTTGTGATGGCGCGCCACAGGTTCCAGAACACCAGGAACGACAGCAGATAGATCGGGGAAAACGGGCCCCACAGCCTGATCTCGAAGATGAACAATGCCGAGACGGCGGTGATCATCATCGCCGTTACCCAAGTGTGGCCCAGAATTTTGTGCACCCGGTCGCGGCGATGGCGTAGAAAGGCAAGGGGGCCGATCACGACGGCCAGAATGGCGGCAGCGGCGTGGATTTGAATGACAGGTCCGGCCTCGGCGAGGGTGGCGAAATTCACTTGTCTGTCCTCGTTCTACCGTCATTCTACTCTGATCTGTGCCGTGCTCGTGGCAAGGCTGGGGTGGCATGGCATGGTCTGCCCGTCCCCCGGTTGACGGGCAACCCGACTTGCGTGAAACCAAGGGATTATTTCGTGAGCCCCCCGCCTTCGCATCCTACGCTTCGTGAAATACGAGCCCACCTGACCAGCCCTTCCACCCTGGCGGTGCAGGTGGGGGTGGCGGTGTTGCTGGGCGTGGGGGTTGTGCTGGGGGTTATCAACGCGCTGGCGCTGGACAACCCCAGCTTTCCGCAAGGCTGGGGGCAAATCTTTGGGCTGGCAATTGTGATCGCCTTGGTGGTTGTCGGGTTGCACGACTTGCTGCGCCCCCTGCCCTTATCGGCGCCTCTGTCTGTGTCGGAACCCGCGACTGTGTCCGCAGACAGTATCGCGCCGCCGCTGCTGACCCGCCTAGCGCTGGACAAGCGCGGCGCGTTGGTGTCGCTGTCGGTCAGTGATCATTATGTCGATGTGGTTACCTCCAAGGGGCGCGAGATGATCCTGATACGGTTGGGCGATGCGATGCGCGAAACCGCCCCGGTGCGCGGCATGAATGTGCATCGGTCGCATTGGGTGGCGATGGATCAGGTGGTCGAGGTGCGCAGAACCGGGGAAACCGCGATATTGCGCACCAGTTCGGGGGGCGACATTCCGGTCAGCCGCACCTATATGAAACCCCTGCGCGACAGTGGCCTGCTGCCAAAGCGCGCAGCGGCGGGGGGCAAAAATGGTTGAATGGATCACATCGGACGGGCTGACCGGATATACCGAGGCCGAACAGATGATGGAAACCCGCGCCACCGCCATTGCCGCAGGCACGGCAGACGAGGCGATCTGGCTGGTGGAACATCCACCGCTTTACACCGCAGGCACCAGTGCCAAGTCAAAAGACCTGACCGATCCGGACAGGTTCCCGGTGCATCAGACCAAACGCGGCGGGCAATATACCTATCACGGCCCCGGTCAGCGGGTGGTGTACGTGATGCTGGACGTCGGCAAGCGCGGCCATGATGTGCGCCGGTTTGTGCAGCAGTTGGAACATTGGGTGATCGCCGCGCTGGCCGAGTTCAACGTCACCGGCCATATCCGCGAGGGGCGTGTTGGCGTCTGGGTGGTGCGCAACGACAAGCCCCTGACCGCCACCGGGCTACCGCCCGAGGACAAGATCGCCGCCATTGGCATCCGCCTGCGCAAATGGGTCAGCTTTCACGGGCTGTCGATCAATGTGGAACCTGATCTGGGCCATTTCACCGGCATTGTGCCCTGTGGCATTGCCGAACACGGGGTGACCAGCCTGATTGATCTGGGCCTGCCGGTCAGCATCGACGATGTCGACGTGGCCCTGCGCCGAAGTTTTGAGCAGGTGTTCGGCGATGCGGCCATTCCGGTGAAATAACCACGCCTGCGCAGATTGCCAGCAGGTTAACTGGCCTTGCCGCGCGGCGCATTTGCGGGGGCATTGTCTTGTGGTGATCCGGCTGATTGGCCCGATGCTGCGGGTTTTGAAGGGTTAATCAACTCATCCAACGCCGCAAACACCGCTTCTGGGCGTTCATATATCAGCAATTGCCCGACCTCGGACATCACCCGAACATCAACATTTGCATGCGCCTGTCCAAAGGCCAGAACAGTGTCGACATCGACAACCGCGTCCTGACTGCCGTGCAAATGGATCACCGGCGTGTCGGGTCCGGCGATGTCCGCGCTCCAATCGCTGACCACCAGATGGGAATCGGACGTGAACCCCACATGCCCCTGCTGCACCGAAAACCGATAACCCGCCTGGATCATTTGGGCCAGGCCAAGCCATTCGATGACGCCACAGTCATGGGTGCCGGGCTTGAACAGCGCCTCCATGAATTCATCGATGTCCTGGCCGTCGATCTGGGCAATGCCGGCGCGCAAGACAAAGGGCAACAAGGCCGGGGCATAGCGCGCGGTATAGGCCACCAGCCGCTGGCGTGGGGCCATGTTGGACAGCTGACTGGCCCGGGTGATCGGCACCCCGCCGGACACAGCCACCATGCCCGCGACCCGATCACTGTGGCGGGCCAGCAGGTGGTGGCCATGGACCGATCCGGCCAGATGGGCCAGAACCACCGGGCGGCGCAGCTTTAGCTGGTCGATCAATTCGGCCACATGGTCGACAAAAACCTGCACGCCTTGACCGCCTGGTGCCGCCTGAGACTCGCCAAAGCCCGGGCGGATCGGCGCGATCACCTGATAGCCGTGGCGGATCAGCCGGGACTGCAGCATTTGCAACGGCGCCATGGCATCCAGCATGCCGTGCAAAAAGATCACCGGCTGCCCCGTGGTCACCCCGGCACGGAACAACTGCATCGTCAGGCCTGACGACATCCGCATCATTTCGCTGGGCAGTTGCGAGGGTGGGGTGGTGGCCTGCGCCGCCAACTGGTCCGGGCTGCGAGTGTTGATCAGAAACGCCACCAGCCGGATCAGGTCCACCTGCCCCGGCGCGCCGGTTTTGGCCAGCACCGCCTTGGCCTGATTGCGCACCGTATGTTCTGATCGGTCCGACATCTGGGCAATCTGGCGCAGGCTGTACCCAGCCAACAGGTTGCGCACAATTTCCACCTCGGCCGCGGACAGGCAAAACGAGGTGACCAGCATTTGCCGGGCCTCGTCGGTCCAGTGGTGATCCAATGCCTCGATCACCAGCAGTTGTTGCGGTTGGGTACCGTCGGGCAACGCCGGTTCGATCCGGGCAATCAGGTGGCGGGGCTGGCCGCCGGTGGCCAGAACAACCGCGCTGTCCTGCGGATGCTGTGTGTCGCGTGCGCTTTGCTGCAACCCGCGCAGCAATTGCACCGCATTCGCGGTCAGGGTGCTTTCCAGTGATTGCAGCCGCATCCGCCCGCCCAGAACCGCCCGCGCAGCTGATCCCGCCGCCAGAATCACCCCGTCCGGGGTGGCGACAATACTGAATCCCGTCGACCGGTCGATCCGGTCCAGCAGGTTGTCCTGCGGCGCCTTGCGCCCAATCTGTTCCAGAATGTCGTAGGCGCGGCTAAAATGGGCCTGCAATTCGGGGTCAATCGGCAGGGCATCCTGGCCGTCCGCCACGCCGTGATTGCCGCCCGGATCGTTCAACCTGGTTTGGATGTGGTCCTCCCACGCGTCCATGAACGCGCCGTATAGCGCAGGCCGGATCACCGTTTCATAGATCGCCGCCACCACCTGATCGCGCGAAACTGCGGTCGCATCGATGCCTTGACCTGCGGATGCCGGACCGTTGAATTTCAGATCGTCCCGGATGTGACTGCCCCCAATGCGCCGCGATTGACCTGCGTGCGCCACCGGCGGCAGGTGTTTATGATCTAACGCATGGGGAACGAGGCGAAAACCACCGATTTGATCCAAATGGGTCATGACGCAATATTGTGATCAGGTCAGTCTGGACGGGCCGTTCTGAGAGTGAGTGGTTTATTGAGTGATCGCGACGTTGTGGCCTGTGTTGGTTAGGACGTGGCATTGGTACTGAGATTCTGCCGCTCCGGTTCGACCGGGGCGGCAATTTCGATTTGGGCTGTGCACTGTCGGGACCTTGCCGGCCGGTCAATCACCGATCCGCACCGCGTGGGCACAGGCATGGCGCGAGCATTCCAGCTCCAGCGTGCTGTGAATAATGCCAAAATCCGCGTCAAGCCGCGCCTTGACCGATTGTTTGATCTGGTCGGCATGACCCCAGGCGCCCGCCGCAATCACCAGATGCGCGTCCAGAGCGGCGGCATGTTCCTGCATCGCCCACAGGTGAATGTGATGCACCCCCTGCACGTCGTCGATGTCTTCGATGGCGCGGGCCACCGTTTCGACCTGCAATTGCGGTGGACTGCCCAGCATCAATATGCTGATCACGCCGCCGATCTCGGTCTGGACATGCCACAGGATGTATCCGGCGATCAGCAGCGTCACCATCGGATCAACCCAGACCCAGCCAAACAAGATCACCAAGGTTCCGGCGATTATGACGGCGACAGAGCCAAGCGCGTCAGCCAGATTGTGCAGGAACGCCGCGCGGATGTTCATGCTGTCCTTGCTCATGGTGAATGTCAGCGCTGCGGTGACCAGATCGACAATCAGCGCAAAGATGGCGATCCAGACCACCATCCAGCCATTGATCGGGGCGGGGTCGAGAAATCGCATAATACCTTCGTAGATCAGGTACAGCGCCAGCACCACCAGCGTGGTGTAATTGACCAATGCGGCCACCACCTCGGCCCGACCATAGCCAAAGCTCATCCTGGCATCCGCCGGGCGGCGGGCGATTTTGCGGGCGAAAAACGCGATGATCAGCGCGATGGCATCCGAGAAATTGTGCAGCGCGTCGGCGATCAACGCCAGCGACCCCGACAGGATACCGCCCACCACCTGTGCCACGGTCAGTGCCAGATTGACCGCCACGGCCCAAGCCACGCGGGCATCCCCGGCATCGGGGTCGATATGGTGGTGATGGTGATCAAGGGGCATGCGAATCGTCCTTGTGGGGTTACGATCTGCACTGTAATCGCTCTAGCGACTAGAGGTTCAAGAGGTTTCATGCTGTCCATCGGGGAAATGTCGCGCCGCACCGGAGTCAAGATTCCGACCATCCGGTTTTACGAGCAAAAAGGCCTGTTGCCTGCGCCTGACCGCACGGCTGGCAATCAGCGCCGGTATGATCGGGCCGCCCTGAACCGGTTGGCATTTATCCGGCATGCCCGCGATCTGGGTCTGCCGCTAGAGGATGTGGCGGCGCTGATCTCGTTAGAGGGCGCAAGCGGGGCGGCGCTGAACCGGGCGCATGATATTGCGCGGCGTCAAAAGCTGCGGCTCGGTGAACGGATTGCACAGTTGCAGCGGCTGGAAGCGGAGTTGGGGCGGATTGCCACGGCCTGTGATGGGCAGCATGGCCATGTCTGCGCCGTGCTGCATGCCTTTGGTGATCACACCAATTGCGCCCGGGATCATTAGTTTCTGGCGGCCGGATGGTGCGCAGAATGCACACCCTACGGCGTTTAGAGTGTGGCTAGCGCAGCACGCAATTTGTCGGCATGGGCGTTCAGCACATCCATATCGGCCATTGTTCCCGGTGGGCGCAGGCGCAGGTCTTGATGACGCGGCAGGACGTGGACGTGCAGATGGAACACCTCTTGCCCGCCTTCGGCCTCGTTGAACTGTTGCAGGGTGACGCCGGGGGCCGCGAACGCCTGCATCGCGGCATGGCTGATCTTTTGCACCGTGGTCATCACGGCTGTCATCTGATCCGGGCTGGCATCCAGAATGTTGCGGCAGGGGGTTTTCGGGATCACCAGCACATGGCCATCGGCCCGCGGCATGATGTCCATAAACGCCAGGGTGTCGTCGTCTTCGTATACCCGGATTGCCGGGATTTCGCCGCGAAGAATCTTGGCGAAGATGTTGTCGGAATCATAGCTCATATCAGTGTCCCCTGCGCGTTCGCCCCGGTTTTGCGGGTCGGCGGCAAGCGCGTCAAGCACCGAAAAGCTGGGGCACCGGACCGAGTGGTTGTTTCTGAGCCAAGGAATTCGGCAATCGGCGGGCTGGGGCTGCCATGGTCCCTGCAAATAACTGTTAACCAACAGGGTAAGCCGGTGCTGGATCTTTTACTGCCGGCGGCTGCCATCGAGACGATCGGTGCCACCGGCAGCATATTACTGATCGGGCCAAAGCCCACGGAAAATTCGGGCGCAATCGCAAAATCCCGGCTGATTTCGAGCAATACAGGCCGATTTTAAAAGTGGCGCGACTGGCGGGCGCCACAGGGGCCGGAAACGGCTGTCACCGCCAACAGAGGCCCCCCGATATGACCGCAGAATCACCACAGACCTTGCCACCGCCATCATCGTGAACACCCTTGCCCACGATTTTCTGCGCTATGCCCCGGGCGCGGGCGGAGTTTACCTGATTATTAACCCGGCCCCGCCAGCAAGCTGCGCCGACGCAAAACCCGTGCTGAAACGCCTGTATCGTTTGTTTCACCGCACACATCACCGGTCTTTCAACCCAACACAGTTCACGTCCTATGCGTTCGATTCGGGCGAGGCCTTGATACAGACGGGATTTTTGCCGCTGTTTGTGGCCCTTGTGCCGATTCTCCCGGCCGCGTCGAAGATTTCTGGGGTCCGTATGATGGGGCGCAATGTGCTGGGCCATTGCGGATACGAGGTGTTTCCAGCGCGTCGGAATGCAAAACTGCTGTTTGACTGGATGACCACAGTGACCCGTCACGACATGCACAATGCGCATGCGGGGTATAACCTGGGGCTGTATTTCACATGGTGGGATCGCTGGATGGGCACCGAACATCCGGGGGGGGCATCCGGGCTATGGCGCTGCCTTTGCATGGGTGGCTGGCAAGCGTGTCAACAAGGCCATCGCAAGGGGGCGCGTCAATTTTTCTTGATCCAGATCAAATTCGGCCATTGAAGCACTGACCCTGCCACTTTAAAACTTGCTGTAATTCAAGCGAACCGGGGTAACCGGTGCGTATTCATATGCAACAGGAGGTGCCAAATGGCAGACGCAGCCATTCATGGTCACGAGCACGACGATCAGCGCGGCTTTTTCACCCGCTGGTTTATGTCCACCAATCACAAAGACATCGGCATCCTTTACCTGTTCGCTTCGGCGGCGATTGGTTTCGTCTCGGTGATGTTCACGGTCTTTATGCGCATCGAACTGATGGAGCCGGGCGTTCAGCACATGTGCCTGGAAGGCGCGCGTCTGTTCACCGATGCCTCAGCCGAATGTACCCCCAACGGGCATTTGTGGAACGTGATGATCACCTATCATGGCGTTCTGATGATGTTCTTTGTGGTCATTCCGGCGCTGTTTGGCGGATTTGGCAACTATTTCATGCCGTTGCAGATCGGCGCGCCGGACATGGCGTTTCCGCGGATGAACAACCTGTCTTTCTGGTTGTTCATTGCTGGCGCGACGATGGGTGTGGCGTCAATGCTTAGCCCAGGCGGCAATGACCAGCTTGGGTCGGGCGTTGGCTGGGTTCTTTATCCGCCGCTTTCGACTTCTGAGGGCGGGCTCTCGATGGATCTGGCGATCTTTGCGGTGCACCTGTCTGGTGCCAGCTCGATCCTGGGCGCGATCAACATGATCACCACCTTCCTGAACATGCGTGCCCCCGGCATGACCCTGTTCAAGGTGCCGCTGTTTGCGTGGTCAATCTTTGTCACAGCCTGGCTGATTCTGCTGTCGCTGCCGGTTCTGGCGGGCGCGATCACCATGTTGCTGATGGACCGCAATTTCGGCTTTACCTTCTTTGATCCGGCCGGTGGCGGCGATCCGATCCTGTATCAGCACATCCTGTGGTTCTTTGGCCACCCGGAAGTGTATATCGTGATCCTGCCGGGATTTGGCATCATCAGCCACGTCATCGCCACCTTCAGCCGCAAGCCTGTCTTTGGCTATCTGCCGATGGTCTGGGCGCTGATCGCGATTGGCGGACTTGGGTTTGTCGTGTGGGCGCACCACATGTACACAGTGGGCATGAGCCTGAATCAACAGGCCTATTTCATGCTGGCGACCATGGTTATCGCGGTGCCCACAGGCATCAAGATTTTCAGCTGGATTGCCACCATGTGGCGCGGGTCGATCGAGTTCAAGACTCCGATGATGTTCGCGATTGGCTTTCTGATCCTGTTCACTGTCGGCGGTGTGACCGGTATAGTGCTTAGCCAGGCTGCCGTGGACCGTTATTACCACGACACCTATTACGTCGTGGCGCATTTTCACTATGTGATGAGCTTGGGCGCCGTGTTCGCCATCTTTGCAGGGGTCTATTTCTACCTGCCGAAGATGTCCGGGCGCATGTATCCCGAATGGGCTGGCCATCTGCACTTTTGGGCGATGTTCATCGGCTCAAACCTGACATTCTTCCCACAACACTTTCTGGGTCGTCAGGGGATGCCGCGTCGTTATATCGACTACCCCGAGGCATTTGCCTACTGGAACTACTGGTCAAGCCTGGGCGCGTTCCTGTCGTTTGCCTCGTTCCTGTTCTTCATCGGGATCGTCTTTTACACCCTGACACGCGGTGCAAAAGTGACCGTGAACAACCCGTGGAACGAATACGCAGACACGCTGGAATGGACCCTGCCCTGCCCGCCGCCCGAGCACACGTTCGAGCAGCTGCCAAAGCAGGAAGACTGGGACAAGAGCCACTCGCACTGATCCGGTTCCAGACACGAAACATCAAAAAGCCCCGGTTTTCACCGGGGCTTTTTTGTGGCCGTTTTATTGTACCGGCGTCCGGGATCAGGACGTTTCCAGCATCTTTTGACAGGCAAACAGCGCAAGCAGCCCGCCGATATGCACAAAAAGGACATTTGCCCCGAGTGCAAATGTCCAGCCGCCCCGGGGTTTGGACCAGACAAAAACCCGCGATGCGACACTTTGGGGGTCGACTGGTACCCGCCCAATGCTAGTCTTATATGATACCTGATATGCCGTATAACTGGACCAAAACCGACCCCGCGCAGACAAAAGAGTTGCACCTGTGGCCACATCAGTCGCTGCAACCGCGTGGCTATGCCGGGTTCATCCTGACCACCTTTGCGATGATCCTGCTGCCGCTAATTTCGCTACTGGGATCGGTGGTGTTATGGGGCCTGCTGCCGTTCCTGATGCTGGCGGTCGGCGGCGTATGGCTAGCGCTGGACCGATCCCGCCGCAACGCTCAGATCACCGAGGTACTGACCCTGACAGACCAACGCGCCCACCTGATCCGTCGCAACCCGCGCGGCGACGTGCAGGAATGGGATTGCAACCGCTACTGGGCGCACCCCGAAATGCACCAAAAGGGTGGGCCGGTGCCGCATTACGTGACCCTAAAAGGGTCAGGGCGCGAGGTTGAAATTGGTGCCTTCCTATCCGAAGACGAACGCAAGACGCTGTATGACGAATTGGTGCGGGCGCTTAAGAATTAGCGCGCGCGCGGCCCAAACAGCCGCCGCAGCGCGCCATATTGGCTAAGGCCCACGCCGCCCAAGATCAGCGCCAGCGCCCAGATCAGCGAAGGCGGCAAGGCCTCGCCCAGAATAAGCGCACCCAGCAGGACCGACCATACCGGCACCTGATAATTCACCAGACCAAGGAACACTGGCCCGGCCGAGCGTACAACCGTGACCCGCAACAAATTGGCCGCCGCAGTTGGCACCAAGCCCAGAAACGCCAAATACCATAAGGTTTGGGTATCGGGCAGCGGCGGCGGGCCTTCAACCGCCCAGGCCACAGGCACCACGCAAACCGCCCCGATCATCAGCAACACCGCAGACAACCCCACCGGATCAACCGCAGGCAACCGCCGCATCAACACCGAGCTGACCGCATAACACCCCGCCGCGCACAGACAGGCAATCCGCCCCGGCATTTCCAAGACATTCCCGGTGCTTTCAAACGCCTGCGTGCCGATCAGGATGACAACCCCGGCAAAGCCAATGGCAAACCCGGCAAACCGCCGCCAGGTCATCCGTTCCCCCGGCACCATAAAATGCGCCATCGGCAATACGATCAACGCCACGCTGGCCATCGACACGCCCGCAAAGCCGGACGTCACATATTGCTGGCCCCAGGATAGCAGCATAAAGGGCATTGCCGAGCTCAGCAGCCCGATGACCCCCAGGCTAATCCACTGCGGCCTTGTTGGGGACGCCTCAAACAACTGCCCGCCTCGGCCCAACCAGACCGCCACGGTCAGCGCCCCGCCAAACCCGATCCGCGACGCCGCCAACCAGAACGGGGTGATCCCCTGCAAGGCCAGTTCAATCACCAGAAACGTGCCGCCCCAGGTCACGCCCAAGACGATCACCATGATCCAGCTTTTGGACGCTATGTCAGGGGTTTGTGTCATAGTCGGCGGGTTTTCCAAGTGTATTCATTTCGGCAGATCAAATTCGCCCGCCGCAAACGACACGACCCCGGCAAAACACCGGGGTCGCAACGCCGTAGGGTGTGCTTTTAGCGCACCTTACCTGCTTCAGTTCTTTTCTTTGTCGACCATCTTACCGGCGGAGATCCACGGCATCATGCCGCGCAGTTTCTCACCGATCTGCTCAATCTGATGCTCGTCATTCAAACGACGTGTCGCTTTGAAATGCGGTTGGCCCACAGCATTTTCCAACATGAAGTCACGCACGAATTTGCCGTTCTGGATGTCGGTCAGAACCGCCTTCATCCGTGCCTTGGTCTCATCATAAGGCAGGATACGCGGGCCGCTGGCATATTCGCCATATTCGGCTGTGTTGCTGATCGAATAGTTCATGTTGGCGATGCCGCCTTCATAGATCAGGTCAACAATCAGCTTCACTTCGTGCAGGCATTCAAAATAGGCCATTTCAGGCGCGTATCCGGCCTCGACCAGGGTCTCAAAGCCCATGCGAATCAGCTCTACCAGACCGCCACACAGAACCGCCTGTTCGCCGAACAGATCAGTTTCGCATTCTTCGCGGAAGTTGGTCTCGATGATGCCCGACCGGCCACCGCCGATAGCCGAACAATAGGACAGACCCAGCTCCAGCGCCTTGCCGGATGCGTCCTTGTCCACGGCCACCAGGCAGGGCACGCCGCCGCCTTTGGTATATTCGCCGCGCACTGTGTGACCGGGACCTTTGGGGGCCATCATTATCACGTCAACACCGGGTTTCGCGTCGATCAGGCCAAAATGGATGTTCAACCCATGAGCAAAGGCAATCGCCGCGCCGTCGCGGATATTGTCATGCACGTATTTCTTATAGGTTTCGGCCTGCAATTCGTCGGGCATGGTGAACATGATCAGGTCGGCCCAGGCGGCGGCCTCGGCGATACCCATGACCTTCAGACCTTCGGCTTCGGCCTTGGCGGCGCTGGCAGAGCCTTCGCGCAGAGCGACGACAAGGTTCTTGGCGCCGGAATCGCGCAGGTTCAGCGCGTGGGCGTGGCCTTGGCTGCCATAGCCCAGAATGGCGACTTTGGTGTCTTTGATCAGGTTGATATCGCAATCGCGATCGTAATAGACGCGCATGGTGGCGTTCCTTTTGTTGGTTATCTCTGGTGCGTTTCTATCTGATGGTGTGTGGATTGTGTTGGCAGTTTTTTTTGAGTATTTGCAAACAATAAGAAAAGTCATTCGTCTAATCTGTAAATTATGAGAAAATCATGCTTGATGACACGGACCGACGCATTCTGCGGCACTTTCAGGCGGATCCCGGTCTTGGGACATCGGACTTGGCGGCACGCAGCGGCGTCACGGCGGCGACGTGTTGGCGGCGGCTGGAAAAGATGCAGGCGGCGGGGGTGATTCTGGGGCAAGAGGCGGTGATCGACTGGGCGGCGTTGGGATACGCGGTTGAGGTCAGCCTGCGCATCACGCTGGACAAGACCCAGCCGCGCGCCTTTGACGAGCATATTGCCGCTGCGCGCGCGGTGCCCGAGGTGCTGGAGATCCAGACGTTTCTGGGCCGGGTCGATCTGCGCCTGTCAGTGATCGCGCGGGATATGGCGCATTATCAGCAGCTGTATCGCAGCCGCATTCTGACCCTGCCGCATATCGCCGATATCGAGGCGCTGATGCATATTGCACGGGTCAAAACCGACGAGGCCTTGCCGCTATGAGCAATGCCCCCATTGATCTGGACGCAACGGATCGCCGTTTGCTGCATGCGCTGGCGCAGGATGCCACCCAAAGCGCCGGGGCGCTGGGGCGGCGGTTTGGCTTGTCGCAGCCTGCCACCTGGCGCCGGATCAAGCGGCTAGAGGACAGCGGTGTGATTTCCGGGCGGCGGCTGCGGCTGGATCAGGCGGCTTTGGGGTTTGGAGTGACGGTGTTTCTGGGCATCAAGCTGGCCCGCAAGGCGCAGGCCAGTCTGGCGGATTTCGAACGCGCCGTCAGCGCCATCCCCGAGGTGCAGACCGTCGAACACGTTCTGGGGATGTATGATTTCCGCCTGCGCGTGGTGGCGCGCGATTTGCCGGATTTCGAGCGGGTGTTGCGGCGGCGGATCATGACCTTGCCTGGTGCGGGCGAGGTCGAGGCCAACGTATTGCTGAGCGAAGAGCGGCGTCCGGGGCCGATTGGTGTGGGCTAACCTCTGCACTGCGACAGGTATACTGTTTCCCAGTGACAGTCTGCCCGTCCCGGAACCGTCGCGGGCTTTGCCAAACCCACTGCCAGCGGGTAGGTCTGAATCAGAAAACAAATGGAGTCGTTTCATGCCCGCCATGCCCCACAGCGTTGACCCTGAAGGTCTGGAAGAATTCTCGGTCGTGTTTACTGACCGCTCGCTTAACCACATGTCCGCCAGTTTTCAGCAGGTGATGCGCGATATCTCGGGCATGCTGAAACAGGTCTATAACGCCAATGCGGTCGCGCTGATCCCCGGTGGTGGCACCTATGCGATGGAATCCGTGGCAAGGCAGTTTGCGCGCGGCAAAAAGGTTCTGGTGGTGCGCAATGGCTGGTTTTCCTATCGCTGGAGCCAGATCATCGAAACCGGTGGTTTGACCAGCGAAACATCGGTGATGAAGGCGCGCCAGACCGGCAATGCCAGCCCAGCGCCGTTTGCGCCGGCACCAATTGACGATGTGGTGGCGGCCATTCGCACGCAAAAGCCGGACGTGGTGTTTGCGCCGCATGTGGAAACCGCTGCCGGGGTGATCCTGCCGGATGACTATTTAACCGCCATGGCCGCAGCGGCGCATGAAGTTGGCGCGCTGATGGTGCTGGACTGCATCGCATCGGGCTGTATCTGGGTCGACATGCAGGCCACCGGTGTCGACGTGTTGATCAGCGCCCCGCAAAAGGGCTGGAGCGCGTCGCCCTGCGCCGGACTGGTGATGCTGTCGGAACGTGCCGAGGCGATGCTGGAGCAGACCGAAAGCGATAGCTTTGCCATTGATCTAAAGAAATGGCGGCAGATCATGGTCGCGTATGAAAACGGCGGGCATGCCTATCACGCAACCTTGCCGACGGATGCGTTGCGAGTGTTCCGCGACACGATGGCGGAAACTGTGGATTACGGGCTGGACCGGCTGCGCGATGCGCAATGGGCCTTGGGCAACGGCGTGCGGGCGATGTTGAAGGATAGGGGCGTTGTGTCTGTGGCCGCCGACGGGTTTGGCGCGCCGGGGGTTGTGGTTAGCTATACCGATGATGCAGGTGTCCAGAATGGCAGCAAATTCGCCGCTTTAGGAATGCAGATTGCCGCCGGGGTGCCGCTGCAATGTGACGAGCCTGAGGGGTTCAGCACCTTTCGGCTGGGGTTGTTTGGGCTGGACAAGCTGTATGATGTGGACGCCACGCTGGCACGGCTGAAACGGGTGCTTGATCAGGTTTTGTAATCGTCTGGGCCGGGGCGACGCAGGGCGATATTGCTGTTGCCGCCCAGCCCATAGCGCAAGCACAGGCCGATCACCGCTAGGCTGATCAACAACCAGGCCCCGCCCCAGAACAGGGTGGGGCCGCCGAATTCTTCGGCCAGCATCCGCGCGTCTGATCGCAGGTGAGACCGCGCAATCGTGTCGCTGAAAATGTCGTACGGCACATAGATCATGCTGGTCAGCCCGATCACCCGCAGCAACAAATCATTCGGCCCGTGTCCCAGAAACCAGGCGGATGCGATCATCAATCCCCCAGACAAAACCCCAAAGCCCAGTGCAAACGCGGATCGTCCATAAAACAGGATGATGATCAGGATCAACCCGCCCAGCAGCCCCAATAACACCCGATCCCACCGGGTGCGCACCGCGCCAACAAACAGCGTCACGCCAATCAGCAATGACCCGCAATAGCCAGCACTTAGGATCACAAACCGGTTGCCGCCGCGCGACATGACCATCCCGCCTTCTTGCGGGTCAAAGGTCAGGCTGACGACAGAGCCGCCTGTCAGCACGGTGGCCAAGGCATGCGCCATCTCGTGCAGAAACACCGTCAGGATTTTCAGCGGTGCGGCCACCGGGGTCGACCACAGCGCAAAGATCAACCCGGTCAGCAGCAACAACTGCCAATGGCCACGCACAAGGTGAACGACGCCTTGCATAATCAGCGCACACCAAGGCCCATCTGCATCAGCATCCGCCGCACCGGCGCCAGCGAATACAGCGCGTTCAGTCCGGCCGCGCGCATATCGCGCAGGGGCTGGGCCTGCACCATCGAGGCGCGGTTCAGCAGGTCGATGCCCTTGACCCGCAACTTAACCTCGTTGAACCGGGCCTTGTGATAGGCATCAAGCATCTGCGCATCGCCCAGCCCGTCTGGCCGTGCCGTGGCCAGATCCGACAGGCAGCGCAGATCGCCCAGCGACATGTTCAACCCCTGTGCGCCGATCGGCGGCACGACATGGGCGGCCTCGGCCATCAGCGCCAGCCGTTCGCCCGAAAGCCGGTCAGCGGATTGGCTGATAATCGGCCAGATGGTGCGGCGTGACGCCAAGGCAAGCGGGCCAAATAGACTGCACGAGCGCGTGGTCATTGCGGTTTCGAACTCTGCGGGGTCCAGCGCCAACAGCTCCTGCGCCTTTGGCCCACGCTCCATCCAGACAACCGCCGAAGATGGTTTGCCCTGATAATCCGGCAGCGGCACCAGCGTGAACGGCCCGCCACTGCGGTGGATTTCGGTTGAGACATTGGCATGCGGCACCGGATGGGTCACCGCAAAGGCCAGCGCCTTTTGCCCATAGCGCGTGGTATGCACGCCGATCCCCGCCGCATTGCGCATCGGTGATCCGCGCCCGTCCGCCGCCAGCACCAGCCGTGCGGACACCCGCGATCCATCGCTAAGCCCCACCCGCGCCCCGGCGGTGCGGGTGAACAGCGTTGTGGTGGCGGTGCCCGGACGGAAATCAACATTGTCCAGATCGCCCAGCCGCGCGACCATCTCGCGGCGCAACAGCCAGTTGGGCAGGTTCCATCCAAAAGGTTGCTCGGATATGTCAGCGGCGTTGAATTCCCGCACCACGCGTGGCTCGGGCAACTCGCCACCCGCATCGACGATCCGCATGATCTGCAAAGGGGCCGCATGCGGGCCCAGTCGCGCCCATAATCCGCAGGTCTCCAGCAGCGCCTGCGCCGGTTGCAGGAACGCGGTGGTGCGCAGGTCGGAGCCATCCACATCGCGTTCGGTCACCGGTGGCGCCGGATCGACACAGATCACATCAAACCCGGCAACGCCAAAAGCCGCCGCCGCCGTCAGCCCGGCAATCCCGCCGCCCGATATCAGAATGTCGCAGCTTGTTGCCATGTGCCTGCCCCCTGTGTCGCGCGAACCCTACGCGCCGTATTGCCGCAAAACCAAGCGACATCCTGTCCCGTCAGGTCAGGCGGCGCAGAAACCCGGTTAGGTCATCGGTGTGGTGATGGATATGATCTGCCTTATGCGCATCTGGTGCCACATGCACCGTGCGCATCCCCATGTCATGCGGCGCGGCCAGATTACGCTGATCATCCTCGAACATCGCGGCGCGGTCGGGCACAACGCCGTCCAGCGCAAACACCGCCTCGAACGCGGCGCGTTCTGGCTTGGGGCGGAACCCGGCATGTTCCACGCCATAAATCGCGTCAAACACGCCATTCAACCCGCGCGCCGCCAGCACCCGTTCGGCATAAGGGGCCGATCCGTTGGTATAGACGATGCAGCGGCCCGGCAGATCGGTGATATAGCTGCGCAGGTCTTTATCGACCTCCAGATGTTCCAGCGAAATGTCATGCACATCCGTCAGATAGGGCGCCGGATCGACGTCATGTTCACGCATCAGCCCGGCCAGCGTGGTGCCATATTGCGCCCAATATTGCTTGCGCAGCCGGTCGGCCTCGGGGTGGGACAGGCCCAGCGCGTCCATCACATATTGCGTCATCCGCACCTCTATCTGGTCAAACAGCCGTGCCTGTGGCGGGTACAGCGTGTTGTCCAGGTCGAACACCCAGTGCGAGATATGAGAAAATGCATCTTTAACCATGTGTCTCGTCTAGGCCAGTGCGCGCGCCATTTCAACGGCGGGGTTGATCGCAATCCGGCCCCCCCTGTAGACATGGGGAAACAACAAAAGCTGAATGACCGCATGAACCAGACCAAACAGCCCCATACCGACGCCTATCAGCTGATCCTGGAGGCGATAGATGTGGGTGTTTACAAACCCGGCGACCGGCTGGTCGAAAGCGATCTGGCGGACCGCTTTGGCGTGTCGCGCACCCCGATCCGCGAAGCGTTGCAGCGGCTAGAGACCCAATCGCTGTTGGAACGCGACGGGCGGTCGTTGATTGTCGCGTCACTGGACCACAACCAAATGTCCGAGCTTTACGTGGTGCGGCGCGAGTTGGAGGGGTTGGCGGCGCGACTGGCCGCACGCCACGCCACCGCCGAAGAAATCGCTGTGTTGCGCGACATGGTGTCGTCCGATGATGCGCTGGTCGAGGACCCTCTGGCGCTGAGCCGGGCAAATCGGCGGTTTCATCAGCAGATCCATCTGGCCTCGCATAACCGCTATCTGGTGCAACAGCTTGATCTGGTGCACCGCACTATGGCGCTGATGGCCACTACGTCATTGGCGGCGCAGGGGCGCGGAGAGATTGCCCAGAACGAGCATAGCGGCATTGTCTCGGCGATTGAATCGCGCGACGAAGACACGGCAGAAATGGCGCTAAAGGATCACATCTCGGTCGCGTTCATGACCCGTCTGAAACAGGATGCCGGGGCGCGCGAGCGCAAAGCCTAGCGGTTAGGCGCGGGTCGGTTAAGTCGATTCTTCTGTGGCATGGCCATGTTGGGTTTTGTCCCAAAAGAACGGCCGCAACAGCAGCTCATACAGCGCCTTATAGGCGGCAACGGCGCCCAGCGGGAAATAGAACATCATCGTCGGCACCCAAAGTGACAGAAACCGCCGGTTGGCGCGCGACACTGCGATCAGCCCGACGCAGATGGCCAGCAATTCGCTGAGCGCCAGCAACCCAAAAACCCCGTAAACCACCGGCATTGGGGCCAGTCCGATGATCGGGTGGTCAAACCCCAGCAAGATCAGCCAGAACGACCACAACACCGGGGCCAACAGGAATTGCCCCAGTGTGCCCAGAAAAAACGCCTGAAACCCCCAAAAACGCCAGACCCCCAGATCAGCCAACAACCGCAGCGGACGGCGCATATGCACCAGATAGGTGACCATGAACCCCTTTAACCACCGCGACCGCTGCCGCACCCAGGGCCAGGCGCGGAAATTGGCCTCTTCAAAGGTCACGGTGTCGATCATTTCAGTGCGATACCCGGCGCGGCACAGACGCACGCCCAGATCGGCATCTTCGGTCACGTTATGCGCGTCCCAGCCGCCCAGTTGGTCCAGTATATCGCGCTTGATAAACAGGGTTGTTCCCCCCAGTGGCACCACCAGACCCAGCCGGGCAATCCCGGGCAGAACAACGCGAAACCAACTGGAATATTCGATGGTGAAACAGCGCGACAGCCAGTTACTGCGCGGGTTGTAATAATCCAGAATGCCCTGCAGGCACACCACATCGTCCGACGCCTGGGCAAAATGCGCGACCACCTGTTCGATCTGGTCGCTGGCCGGGGCGTCTTCAGCATCCCAGACGCCGATAATGTCACCCCAGCAGAAATCCAGCGCGTAATTCATCGCGCGCGGCTTGGTCGTCAGGCCGTCATGCGCGGGCACCTCGATCACCCGCATCCAGGCGGGCAGCGGGGTGTTGGCCAATGTGGCGCGGGTCAGCGTGTCTTCTTCTTCAAGCACCAACACCACATCCAGTAGGGCCTTGGGATAGGTCAGATCGCTAAGCCGCTGGATCAGGGCACCGGCAATCTCGGTCTCTTGAAACAGCGGCACCAGAACCGACATTTTTGGCAGCCGGTCCTTGGCGTTCAGGGACACAGAGCCTGAGTAGGCGACCGAATGAGTGGCCGGTTTGGGCGGGGATCGGGGCGCCGTCAAATGGCTGTGGCTTAGCAAATGCGCCACGGTCCCGACCAGCTTCAGGGCGAAAAACAGCGCAAGCGTAGTGACCGAGGCGACAACCAGCGCCATCAGCGCCCATTGTGGCGCAATCAGAGCAACGCCGGTGATCGCCAGCAGGGCCAGAACCACCAGCCAGGTATCGCGCCACCGCATGGTGCGGCAGCTATATTCGGCGGCCACACGGCACCCCGCCGCCACCGCCAGCGGATGTGCAAAATGCCGGGCAATGGCGGCGGTGATCTGCGCCTCGGTCGCCAGAACTGGCAGCATTTCCGGGCAATCCGTGCCCCATGCCGCGCGCATCTGGTCAAACAGGTCTGGCCGCGCGGTGGCAACCAGAATCGCAGGGCCCAGACGCATCCAGGGGATCATCCGGTGCCGCAGCCAAAAACTGCTGGGTCGCAGCCCTGGCAGTTGGGAATCGGGGGGTTGCAAGGCCAGATCTGCCTGTGCCACCCCATGTTGTTGCGCCAGAGCCGCCTGAATGTCGCGGCTGCCTGCCCAGCCTTCGGACACCAGGATTTCACCAATCGGCGCACCCAGTCGCTGCTGCATCTCCAGCGCCTGCAGCAGTTGGTCGCTGGAGATGACCCCGTTTTCCACCAGATAGCGGCCCAACGGCAATTGCGGCCGCTCGTGCGGCGGCGCCAGTCGCGGCGCAAGCAGGCGCAGGGTTTGGTTCCTCATCCGGGCCGTCCGATACACAGGTTGCGTCGGATCAGGATAGCTATCTCGGGGTTAACAGGCGGTTAAGTCCCCTTAAGCCCGCCCGTTAAGTAATCGCCTGTCAGGCCAGAGCTTTGCGCCCTGCCATCGCCGCGGCGAAGCGTTCGAACAGGTAAAAGCTGTCCTGCGGGCCGGGGCTGGCCTCGGGGTGGTGCTGAACCGACCAGACCGGGCGGTCAACCATGCGGATGCCACAGTTTGACCCGTCAAACAGCGACCGGTGGGTTTCTACCACGCCCGGCGGCAAGGTCTGGGCATCCACCGCAAAGCCGTGGTTCATCGACGTAATTTCAACCTTGCCTGTTTCCATGTCGCGCACCGGGTGGTTGGCGCCGTGATGGCCGTGGTTCATCTTGACCGTATTGCCGCCCAGCGCCAACGCCAGCATCTGGTGCCCCAGACAAATACCAAAGACCGGCAGGTCCGTACTGTCCAGAATTTCGCGGATCATCGGCACGGCATAAACACCCGTAGCCGCCGGATCGCCCGGACCGTTTGACAGGAACACCCCGTCCGGTTCATGGGCCAGAACCTCGGCCGCAGTGGCGCTTGCAGGCAGAACCGTGACATCGCAGCCCGCACTGGCCAGACAGCGCAGGATATTGCGCTTGGCACCGTAATCGACCGCCACAACCTTGTGCACCGGGGCGGCTTGGCGGGTATATCCTTTGGGCCAGGCCCAGCGCATTTCATCCCATTGGTAAGACTGCGCACAGGTGACCTTGGCCGCCAGATCCATGCCTTCGAGACCGGCAAAACCGCGCGCGGCCGCCACCAGAGATTCAAGGTCAAAATTGCCGTCCGGATCATGTGCCAATGCCGCATGCGGTGCGCCCTGCTGGCGGATCGCGCGGGTCAGGCGGCGGGTGTCGATCCCGCCAATGGCAATCCGGCCCCGGCGTTCCAGCCAGGATTTCAACGCCTCTGCACTGCGCCAACTGCTGGGCGCGGTTGGGTCCCACTTGACAACCATGCCTTCGGCCACCGGATCGGCGGTTTCGTCATCATCCGGGTTCACCCCGACATTGCCGATATGGGGAAAGGTAAAGGTCACGATCTGCCCGGCATAAGACGGATCTGTCATGATTTCCTGATATCCGGTCATCGCGGTATTGAAACACAACTCGGCCACGGCCTGCCCGGTGGCGCCGAACCCGATGCCGTAAAACACTGTGCCATCGGCCAATGCCAGGCACGCGGTGGGCTTTGGCGGGGCTGTATGGGCCATGATACGACTCTCCGGTGGGTCAATTCAGGGATACCTAAGACGCCCATGTGTTCGGGTCAACCCCGGCGGTATTTTCCTAGGTTGTTTGTTTTCAATGACTTAGGTAAAATTTCACCCGGTTGTGCCACGGCTGTTCCTTCGGTAATCTGAGGTCTTTCGGTATCCATGGGGATGGACAGTAATAATGGACATGCGCACACGCATTAATGAGGCCCTGAAACGGGCGATGAAGGAAAAGGCGGCCCTAAGGCTGTCGACCCTGCGTCTGGTCAATGCGGCGATCAAAGACAAAGAGATCGCCGGGCGCGGTGAAGGCAAGGAAAGCATCGTCACTGACGACGACGTCTTGGCAATCCTTGGCAAAATGACCAAGCAACGCCAAGAAAGTGCGCGCGCCTACGAAGAAGGCAGCCGGTTGGATCTGGCCGAGCGTGAGCGTGAAGAGATCACGGTAATCGAAGAATTCCTGCCGCGTCAACTGGCCAGCGGCGAAGTGACAGCCGCCATCCGGCAAGCGGTCGAATCCACCAGCGCGGCGTCGATCCGCGATATGGGCAAGGTGATGGCCGAACTTAAGGGCAAATACACTGGCCAGATGGATTTTGGCAAAGTCGGGCCAATGGTCAAGGATCAGCTATGCACCGGCGCCAGCAACTGCTAGGCCATCGCGGACCCACCACCCAGCGCCAATTGCGAAGAAAGCCCGCAAGGGGCTTGATGAGCGGTCGAACAGGACCACATCGCACCGCTTCAATCCGAAACAGCGTCCTCAACGGCGTTAACCACACTGTCCACGGTCTGGTCCAGCAGGTCCGAATCCTCGGCCTCGGCCATCACCCGGATCAGCGGTTCGGTTCCGGACTTGCGGATCAACAGCCGCCCCTTGCCGTCTAGCGCCGATTCCGCAGCGGCGATGGCCGATTGCACGGCCGGCATCTCTAGCGGCGCCTGCCCCTTGGTGTAGCGCACGTTTTTCAGCAATTGCGGCACCGGGTCAAACTGGCGGGACAGAACGCTGGCTGGCTGACCGGTGCGCACCATTTCAGCCAGAAAATGCAGGCCCGCCATCAGACCGTCGCCGGTGGTGGCATAATCGGTCATCACGATGTGACCCGATTGCTCGCCCCCCAGATTGAACCCACCTTCGCGCATGCGTTCCACCACATAGCGGTCGCCCACACATGTCCGTTCCAGCCGCACGCCTTTGCCGTCCAGGAACCGCTCCAGCCCGAGATTGGACATTACCGTGGCCACCAGCGCATTGCCTGCCAACTGCCCCTCAGACGCCCAGCGGCTGGCCAAAAGCGCCATCAGCTGATCGCCGTCGCCGACCGTGCCCTGTTCGTCAATCATCATCACCCGATCGGCATCGCCGTCCAGACAGATCCCCACATCGGCCCCGTGGGCCACGACCGTCTCGGCGGCCACCTGTGGCTTGGTCGACCCGCAATCTTGGTTGATGTTCAGACCATTGGGCGCCGTGCCCACCGGCACCACTTCTGCCCCCAACTCCCACAGGATTTCCGGTGCGGCGCGCCAGGCGGCGCCATTGGCGCAATCCACGACCACCTTCAGCCCGTCCAGCCGCAAGTCGCGCGGCAGCGAAGATTTCACCCGCTCGCCATAGCGGAACCGGGCGTCATCGACCCGTTTGGCACTGCCGATCCGGTCGGCCCGGGCCAGCGCCACGCCGTCATTGATCAACGTCTCAATCTCGGCCTCGGCCTGATCTGACAGCTTGAACCCGTCAGGGCCAAAAAACTTGATACCGTTGTCTTCGGCCGGGTTGTGGCTGGCCGAGATCATTATGCCCAGATCAGCGCGCATCGATCGGGTCATCAGCCCCACAGCCGGGGTTGGCACCGGCCCCATCAGCAGCACGTTCATCCCGGTCGAGGTCAACCCGGCGGTCAGCGCGTTTTCAAACATATAGCCCGACAGGCGGGTGTCCTTGCCGATGATCACCCGGTGCACCCCGGCGGCATCGCGGCGAAAATAGCGCCCCACAGCGGCGCCAATGCGCAGCGCCATTTCGGCGGTCATCGGGTGGACGTTTGCGCGGCCACGCACCCCGTCGGTTCCAAATAGCTTTCGCATCAATCGCCCCCCTGCCTGACTGCACGCCACAACCGCAGCGCCTGGGCCGTTTCGGCCACATCATGTACCCGCAGGAGTTGCACACCTTGGGTCAAGGCCGCAAGCCCTACGGCAATGGACCCGGGCGCACGGGCATCGGCCTGCGGTTGCCCGCCGATGGTGCCGATAAACCGCTTGCGCGAGGCCCCCAGCAGAACCACACAGCCCAACCCGTGAAACAGCGAAATATTGCGCAGCAGCGTCAGATTGTGGGCCTGCGTCTTGCCAAACCCGATGCCCGGGTCGACGATGATCCGGCTGCGGTCGATCCCCGCAGTTTCCAGCGCGGCCACCCGCCCTGCCAGATAGTCATACACATCCAGCAACACGTTGTCGTAAACCGGGTCGTTATGCATCGTCGCCGGATCGCCCTGCGCATGCATCACGCAGACCGGCGCGCCGTGATCCGCACACAGCGGCGCAAGCGCGGCATCAAAAGTAAATCCCGACACGTCATTGACCAGACTGGCCCCAGCGCTCAACGCGGCCTGCGCCACTGGCGCTTTGCGGGTATCAATCGAAATCGGCACGTCGCTGTCGCGGCGCAACGCGGCAATCACCGGCGCGGTGCGGGCGATTTCGAGATCTTCGGGCACAAAAGCCGCGCCGGGGCGGGTTGATTCGCCGCCAATGTCGATCATCGCCGCGCCGGATGCCACCATAGCCAGCGCCGCCGCGCGTGCGGCGTCTGGGGCATTGTGCTGACCGCCATCGGAAAAGCTGTCAGGGGTGACGTTCAGGATGCCCATCAGCTGCGGCTGGCCCATATCCAGCCCGGCAATCGCGCCGCGTGGCGCTGTCAGCTGGGCCAGCACCGCCTCCGGCAGGTCTGCAGCCAGCATAAGGGTGGGGGGATGATCGCGGCCCAGAACCTCTAGCTTGGAAAACCACATATCGGTTCCCGCCAGCGGATGCGCGCCATCCGGGCGCGCCTCGCCGTGACGGATCAGCGGGCGGTAATAGCTCACAGGGTTGCCTGCGCCACCGGGATCGCGCGCAGCGGCACATCGGCCGCGTCCGGCAGGCTGGCGCCGATCACGATCATCTCGCCAGCTTCAAAGGTCGCGGCGAACCACGCGGCCAGCGAGACCGGGTTCAGCGCATGGGTTTCGGGGCCATCAACCGCGTCCAGCACAATCTTGGACGGGGCCCAGACGCTGATCTTGCCGCGCTTCATCGCCCAGTCCAGCTCGGTCCGGGTGTCGACCACCACACAGCGATGATCCCGCGCCGCCAGAACCCAGGCGTTTTGTTCGATTGCCAGCAGATCAATACGCCGCTGTGTCATCATGTGGCCCGTCTGGGGGGAGGGTTTTTCTGGCTGACCCACGCACAGGATCAATGGCCGGTCGCGCGCCGCCAACTGATCAATCCAACCGCCCAGATGCCCCGAGGCAATGGCATCATTAGACAGATACATCAGGCGCGGATGCGGGCGGTCTTCGTCTTGCGCCTCGTGCGTCACGTCATCCCGGGCGCGCACAATCTCGACCCCCAGCGCACCGGGTCCCAGATCCAGCTTTTCGATGCGCACAAAGGCGCGCACGGCTTGCGGCTCCGCCAAAATCCGTTCGGCCACGCGTTCGGCCAGGGTTTCCAGCAGGTTCAGCCGTTCGTCGGCCAGTTCGTGGGCAATCGCCTCGGTCACCCGGTCATAGGACAGGATGCGATCCACATCATCGTCAATCGGCCCGGTCAGCGGCTGCACCTCTACCACCACGTTGAAACAAACCCGTTGCGTGGTGCCCCGTTCGGCCTGAAACGCGCCGATTTCAACCTCGACCACATGGTCGCGTAGCGAAATACGGTCCAGCGGCCCTGCAAGGGCCGTGGCAGCCGACCGTTCCGAGGGGTGCGCAAAGGCAAGACGGATTTCGGAGCTCATATCGTATTCCTTAT
The DNA here is from genome assembly GCA_047639325.1 of Paracoccaceae bacterium. Classification (GTDB taxonomy): domain Bacteria; phylum Pseudomonadota; class Alphaproteobacteria; order Rhodobacterales; family Rhodobacteraceae; genus NVQY01. The sequence continues at coordinate 30,181 of JBLINN010000005.1, forward strand.
GTGCCAGGTCATGCGTAGCGGCCAACTGACTGGACCGCAGACTAGCCAACTGTCAGCGCCACCATGCGCGCAGGATCGCCCGTGCGCGTCCTTCTACAGTGTTTTGCGAACAAATCGAACAAAATGTGGCCGGGCCTGCCTGTGGCAAAGCCCCCCGCCCCCGATGGCACGCTTACAAACAATGTCCCAAGCCAGCCTGTCAGAGACAGGGCAACAGGCCCACTAACGGCCTATCGGTACGGGTCTATCGTGGGTGATGCCAGCCAGCATGTCGCGCGCAGAAACCGCGCGCCCTAAGGGTGGGGCAGGCCGCGCTGACCTATGACGCGCATCTGCACCGGTGGACGACACGCTTTATTTCGGACCCGTGAGGCAGCCTGCGAAACCGGGTCAGGCCAAGTGCGTCACCCACTGCGTCAGGTCACCCTATTCGCTTTGCGCGGTGCGGTAATTGTGGCGGTAAAACAGGTGCACCCCAATCTGGGCAGTCTTCTTAAAGGTCCGCGCCCAGGATGGGTGCACTGTCAGATTGTGATAATGCGTGGCCCCGTCAGTCAATGGGGTGGCGGTGCCGTCAATTGTCACCCGTGCCACTTTGGACACCCGTTCATAGGCTTTGTACTCGGCAACCACATCCTTGTAGCCATCGCAGGTATAGGTGAACTGGCACTGGTACTTGCGCCCGGTGCCCTGTTTGATAACCGCACATAAACTGCCTGGATACTGGCTGCTTTTGACCCGGTTCATGATGACCTCGGCCACCGCAAACTGACCCTTGACCGTCTCGCCGCGCGCCTCGAAATACAGCGCCTCGGACAGGCAGCGCCATTCCGCGTCGCCATTGGCCGCAGGTTGGTCATCCAGCCAGCTTTGGCTGTAGCTGACCTGAACCGGCTTGGCCTTGCCAGCTTCTTTGCCTTTGATACCTGACAGAATCGTACTGACATATTGCCAGGAAATATCTTTGCCAGCCGTTCTCTCTGGCATAGCACCCTCATCGCGGCTGCTTTCAGCACTTACCGACAACGGCAACATCATGGCCAAAATGGCCGCTAACACGACTAAAAATCGTTTCATCACATCCCCACCCTGCGCAACATGCGCCGATGCTTGCCAAGGCAAGCCCAAAGACTGGATTACCCCAAAGGTGCGGAAAGATCAATTTTTGCACATCTTATGTCAAATTTACGCTATAATTTCAGAGTCTTCTGGCACGGAATGGCCGGAACAGAACAAGTACCAGCCACAATATATTGATATTGGACGCTGTTCTAACTGCTGATCTTGTGGTTTACCGCTAACTGTGCCGCAGCCAGCCGCGCCACCGGAACCCGGAAGGGCGAACAAGACACATAATCGAATCCTGCGTCCCTGCAAAAGGCGATTGATTCGGGGTTGCCGCCATGCTCTCCGCAGATCGACAAGGTCACGCCGGGATTCGCAGACCGGCCCCGTTCGGCACCCAGCTTCAACAATTCACCCACGCCCTCAACGTCCAGCACGTGAAACGGGTCTTCGGGGAACACGCCCTGCTGCACATAGGTGGACATGAAACGCCCCGCATCATCGCGCGACAAGCCATAGGTCATCTGGGTCAGGTCGTTGGTGCCGAAACTCAGGAAGGCGGTATAGGGCGAGATCTCGGCGGCGCGCAGGGCGGCGCGTGGGGTTTCGACCATCACGCCAAGGCGATAGTCAAAATTCTGTCCGCGTTCAGAACGCACGGCGGTTGCCACCGCATCAATCCGCGCTTTGACCAGTTCAACCTCGCGGCGCGCCGATACCAGCGGGATCATGATTTCCGGCACCACGGGCGCGCCTTCCTGGCTGGCCTCTAATGTGGCTTCAAAAATCGCACGGGCCTGCATGTCGTAGATTTCGGGCACGGTAATGCCCAACCGCACGCCGCGCATACCCAGCATCGGGTTATACTCGCCCATTTCCTCGACCCGGCGGGTCACGTCGGACACCGGCAGGTTCAGCGCCTCGGCCAACTCGCGTTGACCGGATCGGGTGGTGGGCAGGAATTCATGCAACGGCGGATCAAACAGGCGGATGCAAACCGGCTGGCCCTCCATGATGCGGAACAGTTGGGTAAAGTCGTCGCGCTGCATCGGCAGCAAGCGTTCCAGTACTGCCGCCCGGCCAGAGCTGGTCTGGGCAAAGATCATCTCGCGCATCACAATCAGGCGACCTGGGTCAAAGAACATATGTTCCGTCCGGCACAGGCCAATACCCTGCGCGTTGAAATTGCGCGCCGTCTGGGCGTCTGCCGGGGTGTCGGCATTGGCGCGGATGCCGATATCACGTTCGGCATCGGCCCAGCCCATCAAGGTCTGGAACGCATCGTCCAAAGCGGCCTCGAGCATTGCCGGTTGCCCGGCCAATATCTGCCCGGACGTGCCATCAACGGTAATAATGTCCCCGGCCTTTAGCACCCGACCATCCGGGGCCACAAGATGCCGCTTGCGGGTGACAAAGCGCATGTCCGACGCGCCAACGATGCATGGCAAGCCCAAGCCCCGACCAATCACCGCCGCGTGGCTGGTCATGCCGCCGCGTTCGGTCAGCACAGCAACGGCGGCATGCATGCCCCGGATATCCTCGGGCGAGGTTTCGCGGCGCACCAACACGCATGGTTCGCGCCGCGCCGCGCTGGCCTGCGCCTCGACAGCAGTGAACACGATCTGGCCGGTGGCGGCACCGGGGCTGGCGGCGATGCCGGTGGCCAGTATGTCACGATCCGCTGTTGGGTCTACCTGGCGGTGCAGCAATTCGTTCAGGGAGTGCGGATCAATGCGCATGATCGCCTCTTGCTGGGTGATGATGCCGTCCTGCGCCAATCGCACCGCGATGCGTACCGAGGCGCGCGAGTTGCGCGGCACCCGGACGCCGTCCAACAGATGCACATGGCCATTTTCGATCACAAACTCGACCTGCATTTCCTCGCGCAGTTTGTGCCGCATCAAGGCTGCGTGGGTTTTTAGTGCAGCAAAGGCCTCGGGCGCCACATCTTCCAGCGAGGTGCCGCGATCGTCCTTTTCCAGGTACAACGCCTCGGCCCCAGCCCCCAGCGCATCACGCCCCTGGCTTTGGCTTAGATAGCGCCCGGTGATTTGCGGCTGACCGGTGGTGGTGTTGACCAGTTGCAGCACGCCGGACCCGCATTCGCCCTGCCCTAGCCCCGGTATCATCTCTTGCACCACAAGGCCCAGCCCGGCGTCCGCAGGCGCGCCCTTGGCCTGCCGCAGCAATCGCGCGCTGGTGCCGTCCCAGGCGCGCGCCATGGACACCAGAACACCGGCCAACTGCTCGGCCCGGTTCTGCGGGAATTTCTCGTCGGTTTCGTCTTCATAGGCATGCAGCGTATCGGTCAGCCCCTGCGCGCCGTCACCCGCCACATCGTCGAACATGTCTGGGTCCAGCCGGGCGACATGGATGGCGTATGACTGCACAAAACGCAGATACAAAGCGCTGCCCGCATCCGGGCCTAACTGGTCGCAAATATCGACGAACCGGGCGTCGTTCATGCCGATGTTCAGCACCGCCCCCGGCCCGCCCCAGTCCGGATCTTCGGACGATGGCCGCACACACAGCAGCGCGCTGGGGTCGAATTCATCCAGAATAGCATCCAGATCAGGCATTTCACCGCCCGCCACCAGATGTACCGCGTCAAAAGACAGGGCCACGGTGCGCGGCACCGGCAGATCTAGCCGCACCAGCCGTTGCAGACATTTGGCGCGCCCCCCATGGGTGGTTGCGGCCACCGGGGCATCGGGGGTGATCAATGTGGTATGCGGATTATTCTGCACTGCGGCACCCTTTGCTATGGCGCAGCATCATAAGCCGGTCTGCCATACAAGCAAGGGGCACCGTAGGGTGTGCATTTTGCGCACCTTCCACAGGTCTCATGCAATGGTGCGCAAAATGCACACCCTACGATT
>JBLINN010000006.1:0-31823 GCA_047639325.1 Paracoccaceae bacterium
GCTGTGCATCACCGTGCCAGCCGTCACGGATGTTTGTCGCCCGCAGCCAGCACATTCCCAAGTCGCGCGGTTTCGCTTTAGAGGCCAGCCCTTGCAGGTGCCGCAAGAGGGGCAAACGAAGCCGTCCAGCCACCGTCGGTCCGCCAGATGCTGCGCGCACGCTTCCTCATTGGAAAAATGCGCGTCGAACGCCTGGCGGGACATCGGTCTGTCATTTTTCCATCTGGCTGGCATGGATGGAACAGTACAAGAACATTTCCGATTGGCAAGCCGTGTATCACTACATCCTGTGCTGCCGGATCAAAGAGGATAAGCCTTGTGGCACCGTTTGTATACGTTCAATTCTAAGCAGTGGAGCAACCGGTGATTGTCAGCGATGTCAAATTCAACATGGAATGGCGGCAGGGAACTAGCCCACGTGAAACCCTTCCAAGAGATTTCGGGGTATATTGCGAAATTGTCTGGCCAGTTCGCGGAATACGCATCGGGATTTCGAGAAACATCTGGGGACGACATGGGGGTCATGCTAGTTGGATGCGCAGCATGAAGAAAGGGACGGGTTCCCGAACCAATCGCTCTGGTCCACTGGCAAACCATGCAAAAGATTGGGGGGATCTGGGATTAGAGACTTTCACGCTTTCGACCGACCCTCGTTTGCAAGAAGACGAACTGCGATATGCCTGTGAAACCCAATTGCACAAATGGGCCGAGGAGCAGACGGAATGGAAAAACTTTAACGCCGAGAAATGGATTCCTGGAAACTATGGCAATCCCGTTCTGGATGAAGCTGCTGCGGCGGCGGCGTGGGGCGTAACATTGAACTGGGCGCTGCTATGATTTTTCTTGCGGTTTTTATTCCGAGTGGTTCCATGAGTGAATTTATTTCACGCCGGTAACTGAAGGCAAAGCCCTGCTGTCTTGAATGGCAACATCGTCCGGCACAGCGGACAATCGGTTGCTGGAAAATTACTGGCCCACTTCAAAAACCGCCTGTCAGACGAAAAATTGAGCCCGGCGACCTGCACGGATATTTCAGGGGAAACCCACAAGGGTTTGGGCAGCAAGCCGCAGGGTGGGTGATTTCACGCACCATTTCTCTTCACAAGACACTCACAATTTCTCTTCACAAGACACTCACAATCCGGAATTCCACGGGGCCTTAACCCTGTCCGCGACAAAGCCCGCCGATACCCTAAGACGGTCTTCTCTTGATGAGTTTTGGCACCGTTTCTTTTGGCACCCCAAAGTTCAAAGCGCGCAAAAATCTAAATCCGATCTGGAACGAATTGTATCCTTCACCGTCTGGCGCATATGGTCCGCGCATGTATTTTGATGCCCCACCCTATTCCTGCCGCCATGACGGCGACGTGCCCGATTTCAGCGACAGCGGCCCAATCTGCGTCATGGATGCGCTGTGTGGGCTGTGTGCGCTGTGTGGGCTGCGCGCGCGGGGCAAAATGGATCGCTCATAATGATCGGATCGAGGATTTCAAAATGGGGCCGTTGCAGTCTGAACTGGGGCAAGCCTTGATGATCCACTATGCGACAGACCCGACAGACCCTACCTCGCGGCTCTATTTGGAAGAGGGCCGCGCCTACGCCTCGCCTGATGCCCCTGAAGAACATCCGGTTCTCGGTTGTCGACGTGCCGGATTTACAGGTTCTGCCACCTGAACATCCCACCCTCGGGGATATCTGGATGGGCGCTGGTGCCGGTCCTGAAATTTTGCACCGCGTTCTGAATATGTTGGCCATTGCCCGCGCCAAGCTCGGGTTCCCAAGCATGACCCCCTTGGCCCCCTTCTTTTACAAAGTTCTTAATCTTATGAGGTTTGGCGAACACCGTGGCGGGATGTTTGTACATGCCACCGGACATCGCGACGGCGTGCCTGTTGAACGCGCTTGGCATCTGTTGGCCGAAGGGGACGATGGGCCCTACATTCCCTCAATGGCGATTGAGGCCATTGTGCGCAAGATGATCGCAAATGACGCCCCACAATCCGGCGCGCGCCCTGCAACGCATGCACTTAGCCTTGGCCGCTATTCGGGCTGCCCTTGCCCAAAGCGCTTTTGCCCTCAGGGAATAGCTTTGAATCGCAAGAAAACGGGCAATTCCGGTTTGACGTTGAAATCTCGGCCCCCCCTGACAGGGCTTATTGCCGCCTGTCAGGGGGTCTTGAACCCGTGTTCCCAGCCGTAGGGTGCGTGATTTCACGCACCATTTTCCGACAATATCCCTACGTCGCCGCGTGGGCCATCGCGCGCTTAAACGCGTCGCGGTTGCGCATCGACTTGGCATAGGCCAGCATCGCTTTGTTCTCGACCGGGAATTTCGCGCCATGCGCCCAATTCAGGCAATGGGTACACAGGATATCGGCAATCGTCATCTGCTCGCCCATCAGGAACGGGCCTTTCAGCCGGTCTGCCAGACGGTCCAGATTGCGCGAAAACTCCCATTGCAGGCTGGGCTTCACCTCTTTCACGCGTTGATCTTCGGGCAGGATAAAACTGTGCCGCGCGGCGGTCCACAACACGGCGTCCAACTCATCCAGAATGGCGTGGGTCAACGCATCCTGATGCGCGCGCTCAATCGTGCCAGCGGGAAAGGTCAGTTGGCCGTGCTTATCCGCCAGATAGGTCAGGATCGCCGCCGAATCGGTCAGGGTTGCATCGCCATCCTGCAAGACCGGCACCTTGCCCGACGGGTTCAACGCCATCACGGCCTCGCTGCGCGGCGCGGCCTCGATCAACTCATACGGCTGGTCGATCTCTTCCAACATCCACAAAACGCGAAACGCGCGTGTCGGAACTTTGCCGTAAACCTTGTACATATTGTCGCCCTTGATTGATTTGCGTGCAACCTTGACCGGGGGCACGCCGTCGTCAAGGGGGATCAAAGCGGCCAAAGGCGATCACCGAGAACGTGACAGCATCGCCAGCCGGATCAACGCGCGTTCCATCACCGCCATCGCCGGGGCGGTCTGCTCAGCAGAGCGCAATTGCAGATCGGTGTCGGTCAGGAGGGTCAGCGCGGTTTCCAGCTTGGCCGGACCCCAGTTTTGCGCCTGCCGCACAATCTGATCGCGCCGCTTGCCATATACCGGCGGCCGCAACCGGCCAACGCCAGCAGCTGCGCCACCGGGATCAGCGGCGGCGGTATAAAGCGTGCGAAAATGCCGGGTCGCGCCGATGCACAGCGACACCGCATTGGTGCCCTGCGCCTGAAGCCGCCTAATCAGGGGGCCGATTTCTCCGCTGCGCGCCTCGGCCACTACGTTCAAAACATCATCCAGCGCGGCCTCGGTTGATTGCGGCGCGCAGGCGTCGATATCGGACAGGCTCAGCTTGCTGTCATCGCCATGCTTATACAGCGCCAGCTTTTCGATGGTCTGGGTAAAATCACCCGGCCCCAATGTGCCCGCCAGATCGGTCAGTACCGCCATGCTGTCGGACGGTACGGCACGGATACCGGCCACCGCCAGCGTGCGCTCGATCTCGGCCCGCGATGGCGGGTCGTCATAAATACCAACCGCATAGGCGTTTGGGTGGGTCTCAAACATCTTGCGCAACTTGGAGGTGGCTTTCAGCGCCCCCGCCGTCACGATAATTTGCGCGTCGCCCGGGGCCCAGTCGGCCAAAGCGGCCTGAACCGCAGGGCCCGCCAATTCGGTGGCCTCTTCGACAAAGGCCGCACGCGGCCCGGGGAAAAACCCAACCGCCTTGACCGCGTCCAGCAACAGCGCCGCATCCTTGCGCAGATCAGCGCCCGCCATCCGGGTCAGGCGCATTTCCTCATCCGCGCTTGCCCCAAGCAAGGCCTTTAGAACCTGCTGACGTTTCAGCGCCACCCGCATCGCATCCGCGCCATAAATCAGCAATCCAGCCCGGGTCGGGTCAGGTTTGGCGAAATAACCATCAGCGTCGCGCGGGCCAAGCTTCATGTCGGCCGATCCTCTGGCAAGTCCACGGTTACATAAAGCTGCGTTGTGATCTGGTCAGCCAGAATGACCATCAACCGTTCCCGCGCATCGCGTTCGCTGGCAAGTGTTTCCACTGTCGATCCGGTGGCGGAATAGCCGGTGAAATTATCGACACTGCCCGAGGCCACAATGTCCTGCGTATCATTCTGGCGCAAAGTATAGGCCACATCCCCCAGCATGCTGTACCGCGTGGTTTCGTTACTGGCGGTAATCGCCTGGCCTTGGGTTCTGGTGGTCAGCACCAGCGACAGGCTGTAAACTGGTTGCGTCGCCCGGCCCAACCGCTCTTCAAGGTTTTGCACCAACAGGTAACTGTCGACCGAATCCGGCTCTGCCACTTCGACCTTGTTGCGCAGCGCGTGGGCCGTGCCACCGGGCGCATAGACCGGGGTAAAGCCACAAGCCGCTAAGGCGAAGGGTAAAAACAGCAGGGTTCGGCGGTTAAACAACGACATTCACAATTCTGCCGGGGACAACGATAACTTTCTTTGGCGTGGCCCCGTTCAGCGCCTTTTGCACAGCGTCCACTTTCAGCGCGATCTTTTCAACCTCGGCGCGGTCCATATCCTTGGGCACGCTGATTTCCGCGCGCCGTTTGCCGTTGATCTGGATCGGCAGGGTCACCGTATCATCCACCAGCATCGTCTCATCCGCCACCGGCCAAGGGGCGGTCGCAACCAGCCCGGTGCCGTCCAACATCTGCCAGATCTCCTCGGCCAGATGCGGCGTCATCGGCGACATCAACTGCGCCAGCGTTTTTGCCGCCTGCCGTTTGGCATCACTGCCCGCGTCGGATTTCGACAATGTGTTGGTAAAGGAATAAAGCTTGGCAATCGCGGCGTTAAAGCCAAAGCTTTCGACGCCGATTGTTACGTCATGGATGGTTTTATGCATCTCGCGCAGCAGGTCTTTGTCCGACGCTTGCGCGGGATCGCTGGAACCGACGATGGCGGTGGCAATCCGGTACACCCGCGACAGGTGTTTAAACGACGCCTCTGCGCCCGAGGCAGTCCATTCCACGTCCCGCTCGGGCGGGGAATCAGACAGCACGAACCACCGCGCAGTATCGGCGCCATAGGACGAGATGATGCTGACCGGGTCCACCACGTTAAGCTTTGATTTCGACATTTTGGCCGAGGGGATCACCATGACCTCCTCGGCTTTGCCAATCAGGCAAGCCTTGCCATCAATGTGTTCAATTTCTTCAGGAAGATGATACACTTTCTGAATGATAGGAACGGGTATTCCATCACCAAAGTCCTTGGTTTTCCCAGAATCTTGGATGGTGTAATAAATCTCATGCGTCACCATGCCTTGGGTGAACAGCGCATCAAACGGTTCGATGGCGGATTCGGGCAGGTGGCCACAGATATGCATCGCCCGGGCAAAGAACCGCGAATACAACAGATGCAGAATCGCGTGTTCCACCCCGCCGATATACTGATCAACGTTCATCCAATAGCTGGCGGCGTCCAGATCGGTGGGGGTTTCAGCGTGGGGCGCGGTGAAGCGGGCGAAATACCACGACGAATCGACAAACGTGTCCATCGTGTCGGTTTCGCGCTTGGCAGGCGCGCCGCAGGACGGGCAGGCACAATCGCGCCATGTCGGGTGGCGGTCCAGCGGGTTGCCGGGAATAGAGAAGTCGATTGGTTTGTCGCCCTCGTCATAGGGCAGTTTGATCGGCAGGTTCTCTTTCTTCTCCGGCACCACGCCGCAGGCATCGCAATGCACCACCGGGATCGGGCAGCCCCAATAGCGCTGGCGGGACAGGCCCCAGTCGCGCAGCCGATAGTTGGTCACACCCGTGCCCCAGCCCGCGTTTTCGGCGAAGGATATGGTGGCATCAATCGCTTCTTGCCCGGTGGCAATATCCAGCCCGGCGAAATGGTTGATCCAACGCACCTTTTCCGACTTCATCGGCACAAAGGCGTCGTTTGCGACGGCGGTGCCATCTTGCAGCGCCATAAAGGTATCGATCACCGGCAGGTCATATTTGCGGCAGAAATCAAGGTCGCGCTGGTCATGCGCCGGGCAGCCAAAGATCGCGCCGGTGCCGTAATCCATCAGGATGAAATTGGCGATCCACACCGGCAGCTCCCAATCCTGGTTCAGCGGGTGGCGCACCGTCAGGCCAGTATCCAGCCCCAGCTTGGGCGCGGTTTCAACCGCCTCTTCGGTGGTGCCAACTTTGCGGCACTCGGCCACAAACGCCGCAACCTCGGGGTTTTGGGTCTCTAGCTGCTTGGCAATCGGGTGATCGGGCGAGATGCCGACAAACGACGCGCCCATCAGGGTGTCGGGGCGGGTTGTGTACACCTCGATCGGGGCAGCGCCATCGCTGCGCTGAAACGCGAATTGCAGGCCGCGCGATTTGCCGATCCAGTTTTCCTGCATCAGCCGCACCTTGGCGGGCCAGTTTTCCAGCGTATCCAGTGCGCTTAACAATTCCTCGGACATTGACGAGATCTTGAAGAACCACTGCGTCAGCTCGCGCCGTTCGACCAGCGCACCCGAGCGCCAGCCGCGCCCGGCCTCTACCTGTTCATTGGCCAGAACGGTCATATCCACCGGGTCCCAGTTGACGACGGCGTTCTTGCGATACACCAGATCCTTGGCCAGCATATCCAGAAACAACGCCTGCTGTTGGCCGTAATATTCCGGGTCACAGGTGGCAAATTCACGCGACCAGTCAATCGACAGGCCCAGCGGCATCATCTGGGCGCGCATGTCGGCGATGTTTGAATCGGTCCAGTCTTTGGGGTGGCCGCCAATGGCCATAGCGGCGTTTTCGGCAGGCATACCAAAGGCGTCCCAACCCATCGGATGCAGCACGTTATGCCCGGTGGCGATTCTGTGGCGCGCGACCACGTCACCCATCGTATAATTGCGCACATGGCCCATATGGATGCGCCCGGACGGGTAGGGGAACATTTCCAGGACATAGTATTTCGGCTTGTCGCCACTGGCCTTGGCGGTGAAAACATCCGCCTCTTTCCAGGCGTCCTGCCATTTGGCTTCGATTTCGGAGGCAGAATAACGCGACATCGCTTGTGGTCCTTTGACTAAAACACCGGGCAAAAGCCCGGCGTTGTGATAGTGCGAAATCTACCCGGTGGCTAGGGGCAGCGGGTGTTTGTCAAACGACGGCGGGTTGCGCCTTATTTCCGCGGGTATCGGGCCGGAATGTGCCGAAACGGTGGCAGGCTTTTGGTCCGGCGTGGCGGTGCAGGGTTAATCGTGGCGCCGCGCGCCCGCCAAACCTATAGTTTGGCGTCGCCGATCCGTATCTGACGGGCGCGCGCCAGAATCGCGTCTTCGACCGCGCGGGTGGTACCTGCGCTGACCGGTCCGCCCTTGGACTGCAGCGAGACTGTCAAAGACCGCGCGTCCAGCGCCGGGTCCTTTATATGTACAGTGGCGCGATACGACCGCCCGCCGCCGGGTGGTGTGCCATAGCCGGTGACGATAACACCGGTGAACGGATCAACCGACTGGATCGGCAGAAAGTTAAGAACATCCAGCGACGCCGCCCAAAGATAGCGGTTCACGCTGACCGTCTGATCGCCCTTGGATCCGCCAAACACATCCCAAATAGATGAACGTTCATAATTCGTTGCCGCCGATTCCCGGTTGTTGGAAATCTCAGGCCCTGTAGATGAGTTGATAACCGGAGGGGCATTACTGCTGGCTGGGGCTGTCTTTTTCCCCAGACCAAACCCGCCACAAGCGCCAAGCCCAAGGCAAAGCGCCAGAACAAGTGTCACCTTCAGGGAATGTTGGACTGTCATCATGCGATCCTGAACTATTGTTCTGGCTTTTCCTACCCAAGCCTGAGAAGTGGGGCAAGGGCATAGTGTGCCGCCCTACGGCCCGCCGCGCGGGTCGGGATAGGATCGGAATGCGATTCCAGGGCATACTGCGCCAGACTGCATAAGGTTACGGGGTGGGTCCGGGGCTAAACGTGACTCAGGGCTTGAAAAATCATTCAGCAATGATTCATGGCAAGATGTGGCCGAACGACTGTGGCAAAGCTGCACCATCCGCCACGACTTTGCCGCATTGCTGCCCGCAAGTCTTGCCAGAACGGGCCGAAAAAGGCGAAACCCCTCAGCATACCCACACCGGATTCCCCGGTCTGGGCTTATGAATTGAAAACCGAGGGAAAAACGATGAAAAAGATTCTCTTCGCAACGACTGCTCTGATCGCGACCGCAAGTGTCGCCGCAGCAGACGTTCGTCTTAGCGGTTACGGCCGTTTCGGTCTGGACTACAACCAGAACAATGACCGGGTCGGCAACGTTTCGACCGGCGCTCTGAACGGTCGTTCGTCAACCAACATCACCAGCCGTTTGCGTCTGCAGGTCGACATGTCGACCGAAACCGACAACGGCGTTGCATTTGGCGCACGTTTCCGTGCCCAGGCTGAAAGCCGTGACAACGCACCTGGTGGTGCTGGCTTCAACGGCGCACGCTTCTTTGCCAGCTACGAGGGTTTCACCCTGCAAGTCGGCAACATCGTCGGCGCAGTTGAAAACATGCCTGGTCTGTACCTGGAAACCCGTACCGCTGATATTGGTATCGATGGTGCCGGCTTTGAAAGCATCGTTGCCAACGTAAACGGTGAATCCTTCAACTGGGATGCGTATTCGTCCGGTGGTACCGGTGCAAACGGTGTCGAAGTAATCTATTCGGCCAACGGCTTTACCGGCCACATTTCCTACTCGGCTGACAATGGCCCGGCACAGATTTCCGGTCTGATCACCGAGCAGGACGCCCGTGTTGGCGCGATGGTCGCGTACAACTTTGGTGACTGGACAGCCGCTTTGGCTCTGCAGAGCTCGGATCGTGCCTTTGAAGACAAAGCCGTGCTGAGCGTTTCCGGCAACATCGGCCAGTTCGGCGTTCGCCTTGCCTATGCTGACAACGATGGCGTTGGCAAATTCGGTATCTATGGCAACATGGACATCGGCGCAGCCAGCAACGTCCTGGTCTACGTAACAAGCGAAGACGCGGTAAGTGCTGCTGACGTGGCTGCTGGTCGTAACAACAACGTTGATGGTGCCATTGGCTCCAACAACCGCGAAGGTACCGGCTACGGCATCCACTACTCCTATGACCTCGGGGGCGGCGTTTCCTTTGAAGCTGGCGCTCGTCAGGCTTCCTGGGAAAACACCACTGCTCAGGCAGGTGTGTACTTCAGCTTCTAAGCTGAACCCACGGATGACATGAATTTGGGCGGGCCTTCGGGCCTGCCCTTTTCTTTTGGGGCGATCTGGTGTTCTTCTGCGGCGAAACCGCAAAGGGGACTCCTATGTCGCTGGACGAAATTAATAGCCGCATCGCATCTGCTGAAACCGCCGCTGGCCGCGCATCTGGGTCTACCTGCCTGATCGCCGTGTCCAAGGTGCAACCAAACGACCGGGTCGAATCGGTGCTGCAACAGGGCCACCGGGTCTTTGGCGAAAACCGCGTGCAAGAGGCGCTGGGCAAATGGCCCGCCTTCCGCGAGCAGTTTGATGCAATCACCCTGCACCTGATCGGCCCGCTGCAAACCAACAAAGCCCGCACCGCGATGGAGCTGTGCGACGTGATTCAGTCGGTGGACCGCGCGAAACTGGCCAAGACCCTGGCCCGCCTGGCGCAAGAACGCGGTGCCTGCCCGGATCTGTTCATTCAGGTCAATACCGGGGAAGAGCCGCAAAAGGCCGGGATTTTGCCCGTCGAGGCCGATGGATTCGTCACCGAATGCCGGGCGATGGACCTGCCGGTTAAGGGGCTGATGTGTATCCCGCCGGTGGATGAAGAATCTTCACTGCATTTCGCCCTGCTGGCAAAAATCGCGGCGCGCAACGGCTTGGATGGCTTGTCGATGGGCATGAGCGCGGATTTCGAAACCGCCATCGCCTTGGGCGCGACGCATGTGCGGGTTGGCTCGGCGATATTCGGGGAACGCCAGCCGCTGGCATAAACTGTCTTGGCGTGGCGGCGCGAATCGACGATTGTTCCTTATGTGCTTGTAACAAGGAACCGTAGGTAGGCGTATTTTTCTGACGGGACTTACCGTGGCGCTGCTTAGCGCCCAAACGGCCACCGCTGATTTTTCGATGTCCTTCAAATGGGGGTCGATCCCGGTGTGTACGACGGGCAAGCCAAACAAGGTCGCCAACCCGAAATTTGTGTTGAAAGGCGTGCCCGCCGGGACAATCAGCATTGATTTCCGGCTGAAGGATTTGAATGTGCCAGGTTATAATAACGGCGGCGGCAAACTGAAGATCACCGCCAGCGGAACCGTGCCATCCGGGGCCTTCAATTACAAAAGCCCCTGTCCGCCCAACGGGTCGAACACCTATGAATGGACGGCTACCGCCTGCAAAGGGAGCAAAGCCCTGGCCACAGCCAAAGCGCGCCGCAAATACCCGTAATACCCCCGTAGGGTGTGCTTTTAGCGCACCTTTCGTCCGCTCGGGTCCGCCGCTCGATGGGTGCGCTAAAAGCACACCCTACGGGACAATCACTCTTGTTTGTATGGCTATCCGCGTGGTGATCCAGTGCAGGTGGTCGCGGCGCAGCGCGATGCAACCTTCGGTCGGGTAACCCGGTCGGCGCCACTGGTGGATGAAGATCGCCGATCCCCGCCCTGGTACAGCATCGGGGTAATTCCAATCCGTCAACAGCACCAGATCATACAATGGATCCGCCCGGCGCAGCCTCTCGTGGCTGAACCCATGCGGCGCCCGAACCTGGGAGTTATACGCCGGATCGTCCCCGTCATCCGACCACAGATCGCGCGGGCCAATGGGCACCGCCCACGACGCAGGCTGCACCATCCGGTCCGCCCGATACAGCATCCCTATAACCCGGTGCACCCCGCGCGGCGTCGCGCCGTCGCCCTCGCGCTTGCCCCCGCTCAGCCCGCCTTTGCCGATGGAACAGGGAAACACCCGGCCCGCAAAGCGCAGCCCTTGCGGGGTCAGAACCATATCCGCCCCTGTCACAGCAAGTGTCCCGATTTGGCTGCCTTGGTCGCCAGATAGGCGCGGTTATGTGCGGTTTCGCCGACTTTCAGCGGCACCCGCTCGGTCACGGTAATCCCGGTTTTCTCCATCATCGCAATCTTGGCCGGATTGTTGGTCAGCAACCGCACCGCGCTGAATCCCATGGATTTCAGAATGTCCGAGCCTAACCGAAAGTCCCGCTCGTCATCCTCAAACCCCAACCGATGATTGGCCTCGACCGTATCAAACCCTTGATCCTGCAGGGAATAGGCGCGCATCTTGTTGGCCAGCCCAATACCGCGCCCTTCCTGGTTCAGGTATAACAACACCCCGGCGCCTTCGGCCCCCATCTGTGCCAATGCTGCGCGCAATTGTGGGCCGCAATCGCATTTCAGACTGCCCATCAGGTCGCCGGTAAAACAGGCCGAATGCAGCCGGGCCAACACCGGCTGATCCCGATCGGGACGCCCAATTTCGATGGCATAATGCTCTTCCCCGCCATCTTCGGGCCGGTAGACATGCAGCCGCCCGGCCTCGGACACCGCCAAGGGCAAGCGGGCGCTGACCACCGGATGCAGCGGGCTGCGCTCGGCCATATGGGGCGCCGCAAGGGCGTGGTTGATCAGTGTCAGACCGTGGTTCGCCGCAAACCCGCGCCCATCCGCAATCGGCACAACCACCGCCGCCGGCAGCAACCGTGCCGATTTGGCCAGCCCCAGCGCCATCCGGTGCAATTGCGCCCCGTCGCCGCGCTGGCTGATCAGCGGGCCTTTCATCGGGGCGATCAGATCATCCGCCGGATCGGCAATCGCCTGCACCCAGTCCAGACCCGCCCCATCTGGCAAGACCACCCGCGCCAGATCGCCATCATAGACCCGTGCCTTTAACGTCTCGGCCCGTCGCGCCGTAATCGCCACAACCAAATCGCCCAGCTCGCGCAGATCCGCCAACCGCCCGGCGTTCAGCGTTTCGACCGCCAGAGCCAGCACAGACATCCCGTCACCGGCCAGAACCACCGGCAGGCCCATACGCAGATCGGCCCGGGCGCGGGCCAGTAATTCGACTGTATCGGGCACAAGGCTCATGCTGGGAATCCTGAAAATACCTGTGGCCTACCTATGCGCGATTCGCACAAATGTGAAACATTTCCCCCCAGACAGACACGTCAGCGTGAAAGTAATGCAGCACTTCTTGCCGAACGGGTTATGCAGGATCATGTCAGTAAAGGACAGTTCAAGGAGACCCCGATGGCGCAGCTCAAGAAAATCCTTCTGGTGGATGACGACGACGATCTGCGCGACGCGCTGAGCGAACAATTGGTGATGACCGAAGACTTTGATGTGTTCGAGGCCACCAATGGCGCGGGCGCAATGGAACGGGCCAAAGAGGCGCTGTATGACCTGATCATTCTGGACGTTGGCCTGCCCGACACCGATGGCCGCGAGCTGTGCCGCCTGATGCGCAAACAGGGGGTCAAAGCGCCGATTCTGATGCTGACCGGCCATGACAGCGATTCTGATACCATTCTGGGTCTGGACGCTGGCGCCAATGATTACGTGACCAAACCGTTCAAATTTCCGGTGCTGCTGGCCCGCATCCGTGCCCAGCTACGCCAGCATGAACAATCCGAAGACGCGGTGTTCACCCTTGGGCCATACACGTTCAAACCGTCGATGAAGATGCTGATCACCGAAGATGACCGCAAAATCCGCCTGACCGAGAAAGAGACCAACATTCTGAAATATCTCTACCGGTCCACCGATGGCGTGGTGGCGCGCGATGTGCTGCTGCACGAGGTTTGGGGATATAACGCTGGGGTCACGACGCACACGCTGGAAACCCATATCTATCGCTTGCGGCAAAAGATCGAACCGGACCCGTCCAACGCCCGCCTGCTGGTCACCGAATCCGGTGGCTATCGGCTGGTGACGTGACGCCACGGTATGAAAACCACCTGATGCAGATCAAAGTTGCATTTGATTTGTGCCGTTAAGGTCGACGACAACCCGCTGTATGCCCGGGTTATGGCATACACCTCCCTGTTGGACTGGCCGGGCCTTGTGCCCGGCCTTTTTTTGCCCGCCACACCCCCTGCGCAGACGGCCCGCAAACGCTTGACCCGCGGCCACGCGGATAAAAAGACAAATAGCGAACACGCGCCCATGGCATCCTGCTGGCTGGCGCGCTAGGCTGTCGCAACCCTGAATTCACGCGAGCTGCCCCATGCCCTTTACCGTTGCCACCTGGAACATCAACTCGGTCCGCCTGCGCGAACCCATCGTGCTGAAACTGCTGGCCGAACACGGCCCCGACATCCTGTGCCTGCAGGAATGCAAATCGCCGGTGGAGCTGATTCCAACCCAAGGCTTTGCCGACCTCGGCTATGGTCACATGGTTGCGCGCGGGCAAAAGGGCTATAACGGCGTCGCCATTCTGTCGCGCCTGCCGATCAAGGATGTGGGCGACAAGGATTTCGCCAATCTCGGCCATGCCCGCCATGTGGCCGGACAACTGGAAAACGGCGTCACCATCCACAATTTCTACGTTCCCGCAGGCGGCGACGTGCCGGACCGCGCCAAGAATGAAAAATTCGGCCAAAAGATGGATTACCTTGCCGAAATGCGGGATTGGTTCCATGCTGACAAACCGGAAAAGGCCATTCTGGTGGGCGATCTGAACATTGCCCCGCGTGAAGATGACGTCTGGAATCATAAGCAGTTGTTGAAGGTCGTCAGCCACACCCCGGTCGAGGTCGAACAACTGGCCGAGACCCAGAATGCCGGTGGTTGGGTCGATATCACCCGCCAGGATATCCCTGAAGGGAACCTTTACAGCTGGTGGTCCTACCGCGCCAAAGACTGGGACACAGCCGACAAAGGGCGGCGGCTGGATCACGTCTGGGCCACGTCGGATATCTCGAACGCGGCCCATTCCAGCCGTGTTGAACGCGCCGTACGTGGCTGGGAAAAGCCATCGGATCACGCCCCGGTTTTTGCCAGTTTCGACCTGTAACGCCCCCCAACACCCCCGCAACATAGTGTCGGATTGTCCCAAGTAGACGCTTACACTTTGACATCCTGCTGCTGCCCTCACATATGAAGGGCAAGATGGTACATCTGCGACGTAACACTGAGGACTGGCAATCATGAGCGATCTGGACCTAAATTTCGGCCCTGCTGCGGGCGATCTGATCAAAGACACAACCGAAGCGACCTTTATGGCCGACGTTATCGAAGCCTCGCAAGACGGCCCGGTGATTGTCGATTTCTGGGCGCCGTGGTGCGGCCCGTGCAAAACCCTTGGTCCGATGCTCGAAGACGCGGTGACGGCGGCCAAGGGCGCGGTCAAGATGGTCAAGCTGAACATCGACGAGGCACAGAACATCGCCGGTCAGCTGCAGATTCAGTCGATCCCAACGGTCTATGCCTTTCACAAAGGCCAGCCGATTGATGGCTTTCAGGGCGCGCAGCCAAATTCCGAAATCAAGGCTTTTGTCGACAAGGTCATCGCCGCAACGGGTGGCGAGGCCCCCGGCGAACAACTAAGTGCTGCCATCGAGGCCGCCGAGGAAATGCTGGCCGAAGGGGCCGCCGAGGATGCCGCGCAGACCTTTGCCGCCGTTCTGGAAGAAGAGCCTGAAAACGCCGCCGCCTATGGCGGGTTGGTGCGGTCCCACATCGCGATGGACGATCTGGATCAGGCCGAGGCCATTCTGAACGGTGCCCCAGCGGCAATTTCCACCGCCCCCGAACTGGAAGCCGCCCATGCCCAGTTGGAACTGGCCCGCCAGGCCGCCGATGCCGGCCCCGTGGCGGACCTGACAGCGGCGGTTGCTGCCAATCCGGATGATCCGCAGGCACGGTTCGATCTGGCACTGGCGCTGCATGCGGCAGGGCAGGTGGACGAGGCTGTGGATCAACTGCTGGATCTGTTTGGTCGGGATCGTGAATGGAACGAGGGCGCCGCCAAAACCCAACTGTTCACGATCTTTGACGCGCTTAAGGGCAATGACCCGATTGTCCTGAACGGGCGGCGGCGCTTAAGTTCGATGATATTTGCCTAATGCGGGATCAGAGCTAGACTGTGTCTTATGATAAAACCCTCTGATCTGCCGGAAACAAT
The DNA here is from genome assembly GCA_047639325.1 of Paracoccaceae bacterium. Lineage (GTDB taxonomy): Bacteria > Pseudomonadota > Alphaproteobacteria > Rhodobacterales > Rhodobacteraceae > NVQY01. The sequence goes on from JBLINN010000006.1 coordinate 15,101, forward strand.
CGCGGTGTTCCCGTTGCCGGGGGACCTGCTGCTGCCCCGCGCGCGGCTGCCTTTGCACATATTTGAGCCGCGCTACCTGCAAATGCTCGAAGACGCGCTGAAGACACCGCAGCGATTGATCGGGATGATCCAACCCCGCCCAACCCCGTCGGGGGACGACGGCCTGCATGCTATCGGCTGCGTCGGGCGGGTCACCCAGTTTTCCGAAACCGAAGGCAACCGGTACCTCGTCACCCTGACGGGGCTATCGCGATTCCGGATATTGCAAGAGGTTGACGGGTTCACCCCCTATCGCCGTTGCAGGGTTAGCTGGGATGGGTTTGAGCGGGATTTGGGCAAGACCGAACAGGATAGCGGTCTGGATCGGTCAGGTTTTCTGGATTTGCTGCAACGGTTCCTGTCCACCAAACTGATGTCCACGGACTGGGATACGCTAAAGGATGCCGAGGACGAATTGCTGATCAATTCCCTGTCGATGCTGCTGGATCTGGAACCCGAAGAAAAACAAGCCCTGCTTGAGGCGCCATCACTGTCTACCCGCCGCGAAACCCTTGTCACGTTGATTGAATTCGCCCTGCGCAGCGGTGGCACCGCCGAGGAGACCTTGCAATGAATGACAAAGGCCCCGGATTTGATCGCCGCATGCTAGAGGCGCTGGTCTGCCCGCAAACCCAGGCAACGCTGGAATATAAAGCAGCAGATCAGGAACTGGTATCCAAGGCTGCGGGCCTCGCCTTTCCCATCCGCAATGGCATTCCGATCATGCTGGTAGATGAAGCGCGGGTGCTGGAGTAAGCTAACACAGGCGGCAATAGTCGATTTCTTTCAAAGAAATCGGGTCGGAAAATTTGAAATTTTCCGGGTACCAGACAAGCGCTTGCGCTGTGATTTTACCAAAGGGCGCTAGAGCATGTCCAGTTCAATTGAATTCACGTCTCGGCCCGAACGCATTTGCATTTGCATTTGCAAACGCTGCCTCGGGCCGCGACGGGAACACATGTATCGGATCAAACTGGACACGCTCTAGACGGGCTGCCCCTGCATCAATCGTGGCAAATCGCCGGTCAACCCCGCCGCCTCGCGCACGAAATTCCGGCGCAGCCCGGGGATTGATCCGACAATCCCCATGCCCAGATCACGCCCCAGCCGCAGCAGCGGGTTATCGTTGGAAAACAGCCGGTTGAATACATCCGTCGCCATCGCCAGCGTCGCCGTGTCAAACCGTCGCCATTCCTGATAGCGCTCCAACACCAGCGGCGACCCGATATCTTCGCCCCGCCGCGCCGCCAAAATCAGCACCTCGGCCAGCGCCCCAACGTCGCGCAACCCGGCATTCAGCCCTTGGCCTGCGATGGGGTGCATCCCGTGCGCCGCGTCGCCAATCAAAGCCATACGGTCCGCGACAAAGCTGTTGGCGATGGTCAGGTTCAGCGGATAGGCAAAGCGTTCCCCGTCCAGCTTGATCTCGCCTAGAAAATCGCCAAACCGGGGCCGCAGGACCTGCAGATATGCCTCATCATCCAGCGCGTTGATCTTGGCGGCAGTCTCGGTGAGTTCACTCCACACGATAGAACAGCGATTACCGGTCAGCGGCAGAATCGCCAGCGGCCCGGGAGGCATAAAGAACTGATGCGCGATGCCGTGATGCGGTTTTTCATGGCAAATCGCGCAGACCAGCCCGGTCTGGCCGTACTCCCAACCGGTGCGTTTGATCCCGGCGCGCGTGGCGGTCCCGCTGGCCCGTCCGTCCGACCCGATCAGCAACCGGCCCGTCACAACACCACCATCGTCCAGTGTCACCGACACGCCGCCTTGGTCCACAGCCTGCGACATAACCCGTTTACCACTCAGCTGGGTAATCCCCGGCGCGGCTGTCATCGCGTCCAGAAAGGCCCGCCGCAAATGTCGGTCCTCGACCATATAGCCCATCGGGCCTTCTTCGATCTCGGCGTGATCGAAATGGATGAAAAACGGCGACGGACCAGTGCCCGCATGGCCATCCGTCACCTTGATCTCCAGCATCGGCTGGGCGTTATCCGCCACATGCCCCCAAACACCAATCGCCTGCAACAACCGCTGCGACCCCAGTGCCAGCGCATAGCCCCGTCCGTCAAACGCCGCGCCCTTGCGCACCGTCTCGGGCAGCGCATCAATCACCGTCACCTTGTGCCCGGCCTGTGCCAATGGCAGGGCCAATGCCGGGCCGTTCAGCCCGCCGCCTACAATCAGAATATCCGTGTCATATGTCATGACTCGCAATATGGCCTCCTGTTCGGGATTGTCCATGCGCGGTGCTGTCGCTACCGTCACCGGGACGCAGAAATCAGGGGATGTGATATGCAAAACTGGCTGACCATGACAGCGGGCGACCTGGGGCGCGGCATCGCTGCCGGCGACATCGACCCGGTGGCGCTGACAGACACCTATCTGGCCGCGATTGACGCCCACCCCCTGCGCGACCGCATCTATGCCCGCGTCACTGCCGACCGGGCGAGGGCCGAGGCGCTGGCCGCACAAGCCCGCGCCCGATCAGGTCGTCGGCTGTCGCTGCTGGACGGCGTGCCGATCAGCTGGAAAGACCTGTTCGACAGTGCCGGTGTGGGGACCGAGGCCGGGTCAGCCCTGTTGAAAGACCGGGTGCCGGACAGCGACGCCGAAGTGCTGCGCAACGCCACGTTGGCAGGGCTGGTTTGTCTGGGCAAAACTCATATGAGCGAGCTTGCCTTTTCCGGCCTTGGCCTGAACCCAATCACCGAAACCCCGCCTTGCGTGAATAACCCGGATGCGGTGCCGGGGGGCTCGTCTTCCGGTGCCGCAACATCCGTAGCATTCGGGCTGGCGGCCTGCGGCATCGGCTCGGACACGGGCGGGTCGGTGCGAATCCCGTCGGCCTGGAACGATCTGGTCGGGTTGAAAACCACCCCGGACCGGGTCAGCGCCGCAGGTGTAGTGCCGCTTTGCCGGAAATTCGACACGGTCGGGCCGCTGGGCCGGTCGGTCGAAGACGCCGCCCTGATGCTTGCCGCGCTGGAAGGCACCCCCGTGACCGACCTGCGCGGGGCCACCCTGAAGGGCCGCCGTCTGGCCGTGCTGCAAACCGTGGCGCTGGACGATCTGCGCGACGCCCCCCGCGACGCTTTCCAGTCTGCCGTGGACCGGTTGCAGGCAGCAGGTGCTATCATCGAACCGCTGGACGTGCCCGAGGTGACACAGGCGATGGCCCTGACTGGGGTGCTTTATACCTCCGAAGCCTATGGCATATGGCGCGACGTGATCGAGGCCAGCCCGGACCTGATGTATGACCAAATCCTGGAACGTTTCCGCGCGGGGGCCTCTTTTTCTGGCCCCGATTACGTCGCTGCGTGGGCGCAACTGGAGACCTGCCGGATGGCCTGGGATCAGGCCACCGCCGGGTATGACGCGGTTTTGTGCCCCACGTCACCTATCCTGCCACCCGATTTGCAGCGCCTGATGTCGGATCACGACTATTACGTCACCGAAAACCTGTTGTCCCTGCGCAACACCCGGATCGGCAACCTGATGGGCCTGTGCACCCTGACCCTGCCAACCGGCGTGCCCAGCTGCGGTATTTCCCTGATGGCAGCGCCCAACACCGAAGAAGCCCTGCTGCGCCTTGGTGCCGCTGCCGAGGCGGCGCTGACGTAACAGATTGGCCGGAAAGCCACAAATGCCTCGCCGCGCAATGCTTTGTCTGGACGGGGCGGCGGCGCATCTCTAAACTTGACCTCAACCGGGGCGATTATGATCCCGACCTTGAGGCAGATGAAATGAATTACCCCGAGCGGTTTTCGAACCTACCGGAATATGCGTTCCCGCGCCTGCGTGCGCTGTTGGATCATCACGCGCCCGGCGGCGACGTGGTGCATATGACCATTGGGGAGCCAAAACACGCCTTTCCTCAGTGGGTTACCGATATCATCGTCGAAAATGCTGCCGGGTTTAACAGCTATCCGCCCAACGATGGCTCGGACGAATTGCGCGGCGCTGTGGCGGACTGGGTACAGCGGCGTTACGGCGTCCCGCTAGACCCGAAAACCCAAATCATGCCGCTGAACGGCACGCGCGAGGGGCTGTATAATGCGTCGATGGCGCTGTGCCCGGAGCAGAAAAACGGCCAGCAGCCGATTATCCTGACACCAAACCCGTTCTATCCGGTCTATATGGTCGCCGCGATCTCGGTCGGGGCCGAGCCGATGTTTGTGCCTGCCACCGCCGCCACCGGGTTTCTGCCGGATTTCACGTCGCTGCCTGCGGATGTGCTGAACCGGGTCGCCATCGCCTATATCTGCTCGCCCGCCAACCCGCAGGGCGCGGTGGCCAGCCGCGACTATTGGGCTGACCTGATCGGCCTGGCCGAGCGCTATGATTTCCAGATTTTCGCGGATGAATGTTACTCCGAGATCTACCGCGACATTCCCCCCCCCGGCGCGCTTGAAACCGCGCAGGACATCGGCGCTGATCCTGAACGGGTGATGATCTTTCATTCACTGTCCAAACGCTCAAACTTGCCGGGGCTTCGGTCGGGCTTTGTTGCGGGCGGGCCGCAAAGCATTAAACGTCTGAAACAATTGCGCGCCTACGCTGGCGCCCCGCTGCCATCACCGCTGCAAGCAGCCGCCGCCAAAGTGTGGGCGGACGAGGCGCATGTGGAAGAGAACCGCGCGCTATACCGCGAAAAATACGACATCGCCGATCAGGTGATGGGATCGCTGCAAGGCTACCGCGCCCCCGAGGCCGGATTTTTCCTGTGGCTGCCAATTGATGACGGCGAGGCGGCATCGCTGAAACTGTGGAAAGAAACCGGGGTACGGGTGTTGCCGGGCGCCTATTTGGCGCAAGGCGAGCGCGGGCAAAACCCCGGCCAAGGCTATATTCGGGTCGCTATGGTGGCCCCAAAAAATGACATGCAGCGCGGGCTTATTGCGCTACGCGACTGTTTGTACACATAAAAATCGAGGACTGGCATGGCATATAACTCACGCAGCCGCGACCCATTACTGGACAGCAACATGCAAGCAGCCATTGAAAAACGTGGCAAGGAACTGATCGGGATATTCCTGATCTGTCTGGGGCTGGCCGCCGCCGCGATGATCGGATCCTATACGCCGGATGATCCCAACTGGATGGTGTCCACCGACGCGCCAGTGGATAACTGGCTGGGTCAAATGGGCGCGTCAGTTGCCGCACCGCTGTTCATGATTGTTGGCTGGGGCGGCTGGGGCATCGCCCTGACCCTGCTGGCCTGGGGCCTGCGATTTTCCCTGCACCGGGGCGAACATTTGGCCTTCGGACGGCTGACCTTTGCCCCCATCGCCATTGCCGCTGCCTCGGTCTATGCCGCCACCCTGGTTCCCGGCCCGGAATGGAGCGCGACCCACAGCTTTGGCTTGGGCGGCCTGTTTGGCGATACCGTCATGGGCGCCGTGCTGACCCTGCTGCCGGTCGGGTCATACCTGGCGGTGAAACTGACCTCGCTGCTGATGGCAATCGCCATGGTGGTGCTGGGTGCCTTCGTGCTTGGCTTTACCCGCGTCGAAATGGCCCGCGTTTTGCGCTTTGTTCTTGTTGGGGTGATCATGGCCTATGGCGCTGTTCTGGCTCTGTTGGGCCGCAGCGCGCAATCGGCTGTCACCATCGCCCGCCTGCGCCAAGAGCAACGCCTTGAACGTAAAGAGGCCGCGCGCTTGGTGGCGCAAACCGCAGCGGCAGAATTGGCTGTGGCCGAACAGGCCGTGGCAGAATTAGAAGCCGCCGAACAGATCCTGGCGCAACAGGCTGCGGCGGAACAGGCGCGTGTGGCGGTGATTGAACGGGCTCACCCCCCGATCATCGCGTCACCCGGTGCTACCCCCGGTGCCGCCCCCATTGACCAGCCTGTGGCCCCCCCCGTTACCGCCCCTGTTGCCGCGCCCAAACTTGGCCTGCTGGCACGCATGCCCTCGCTGGTGCGCCGCGCCGATCCGATGCCCGAACCGGAACTGGTGCAACCCCAAGCGTTGACCGAACAGGTGGCGATGCCCGGCAGTGACCGCATCCGCGCCAAAATCGCCGACGCCGTGCGGTCGCGCGCCCAGGCCGACGCCGGGCTGCAACCAGACCAGAGCCGCCCGTTGACCAACGGACGCGGACGCGGCCCTGATCCGCTGGTGCTGGACACAATCGGCCACGCTGAACTGCCGCCAGAACCCCCGGTTATGGCGCGCCCAATCCAAGCTCCCTTTGCTCGGGGCCCCATCGTGCAGGCCCCGGCTGTTCAGGCCGTCGCCCCGCAGGCCCGCGTTATTCAAACCGCCGCCGCCCAAGCCCCATCCCCCGTGGCCCAACCCCTGCCGCTGAAGCAACCCAACCCGGTCGCGCAACGCATTCCAACAGCCGAACCGCGCAAAGTGGTGCAGAACCCGGCGCGCAAGGTCATGACCCCGTCACGCCGCGCCAAGGCCGAGGCCCAGCCCGCCCTTGCATTCGAGGATACCACCCCGGCGTTCGAACTGCCGCCGCTTAGTCTGCTGTCCAACCCCGAAGAAATCCGGCGCCATCATCTTAGCGACGAAGCGCTGGAAGAAAACGCGCGGATGCTGGAAAGCGTGCTGGACGATTACGGCGTCAAAGGCGAGATCGTCGCCGTGCGCCCCGGCCCGGTTGTCACCATGTACGAACTGGAACCGGCCCCGGGCCTTAAGGCCAGCCGGGTGATCGGCCTGGCCGACGACATCGCGCGGTCCATGGCTGCGCTATCGGCGCGGGTCAGCACGGTGCCGGGTCGTTCGGTCATCGGCATCGAACTGCCAAATGAGAATCGCGAAAAAGTGGTCTTGCGCGAAATCCTTGCGTCCCGTGATTTTGGTGACAGCAACATGAGCCTGCCTTTGGCACTGGGAAAAGACATCGGCGGCGATTCCATCGTCGCCAACCTCGCCAAAATGCCTCACCTGCTGATCGCGGGCACCACGGGTTCCGGTAAATCGGTGGCGATCAACACGATGATCCTGTCACTGTTGTACAAGCTGACCCCGGCTGAATGCCGGCTGATCATGATTGACCCCAAGATGCTGGAACTGTCCGTCTATGACGGCATCCCGCACCTGCTGTCGCCAGTGGTAACAGACCCTAAAAAGGCCGTTGTCGCCCTGAAATGGACAGTGGGCGAGATGGAAGACCGCTATCGCAAAATGTCCAAAATGGGCGTGCGCAACATCGAAGGCTATAACGGCCGCGTCAGCGAGGCGCTGGCCAAGGGCGAATTGTTCAGCCGCACTGTCCAGACCGGCTTTGACGACGACACCGGCGAGCCAGTGTTCGAGACGGAAGAGTTCGCGCCCGAGACGCTGCCCTTTATCGTGGTCATCGTCGATGAAATGGCCGACCTGATGATGGTCGCCGGTAAGGAAATCGAGGCTTGTATTCAACGCCTTGCACAGATGGCGCGGGCATCCGGTATTCACCTGATCATGGCCACACAACGCCCGTCGGTGGATGTGATCACCGGCACGATCAAGGCAAACTTCCCCACAAGGATCAGCTTTCAGGTGACGTCGAAAATCGACAGCCGGACAATTCTGGGTGAAATGGGCGCCGAACAGCTGCTGGGCATGGGTGACATGCTGTATATGGCTGGTGGCGCCAAGATCATCCGCTGCCACGGCCCGTTTGTGTCAGACGAAGAGGTCGAGGAAGTTGTGACCCATCTCAAGGGCTTTGGCCCGCCAGAATATGTGGGCACGGTTCTGGATGGCCCCGAAGATGGCCGCGAAAGCGACATTGATATGGTGCTGGGGCTGGGTGGCAATACCGACGGCGAAGATGCGATGTACGACACTGCGGTGCAGATCGTGATCAAGGATCGCAAATGTTCCACCAGCTATATCCAGCGCAAATTGGCGATCGGCTATAACAAAGCGGCGCGTTTGGTGGAACAGATGGAAGACCAGGGTCTGGTATCGCCTGCAAACCATGTGGGCAAACGCGAAATTTTGGTGCCGGAACAGCAGTGATTGCGGGTTAACATCCGGGAAGGACAGACTATCTAAGAGACATGAGAAAATTTGTCCTTTCCTTCGCACTTACCCTTGCTGCTACCCTGACAGCCCCTGCTGTCTGGGCCGCTGAAAAGCTGCCCCTGACGGCGATTTCGCGGTATCTGAACGATCTGAAAACCGCGCAGAGCGCGTTTACCCAGATCAATGACGATGGCAGCCTGTCAACCGGCGCGCTGTATATCCATCGGCCCGGGCGGATGCGGTTCGAATATGACCCGCCAGATCAGGCCGTGGTGATTGCCGGGGGCGGCACTGTGGTGATCCACGACCCGAAATCCAACCAGCCGCCCGAAAGCTATCCGTTGAAACGCACGCCGCTATCGGTGATTCTGGCGAAAACGGTCGATCTGGGGCGCGCCAATATGGTTGTGGGCCATGGCTTTGACGGCACCTCGACCATTGTCACCGCCCAGGACCCGGAAAACCCCGAATACGGGCGTATTGATATGATGTTCACCGCCGACCCGGTCGAACTGCGCAAATGGGTCATTCATGATGGCAGCGGCGGGCAAACCACCGTGCTGCTGGGCGCGCTGAAAACCGGCGGGCGGCTAAATGATACCTTGTTCAGTAATCAGGTAGGGGCCGGATCCAGCAATCGCTGAGCCGGGGCAGGTGGGTTTTCAGTATTTGAACGCGCCGCAGGTCCGCAGTTGGCCATCATACATCTTGGCCCGCGCATCGACACTTGCCGCCACCCGCACCAGCCAGCTTTTGCCCTTATAGCTGCCGCGGGCATAGCCGGTATGGCCTTCGTGATAGGCCAGATACTGATTGCGCGCGTCACTTAACGCGATGCCGTTCTTTTCGTGGCTCTTGGTCATATACCAGCCGATGAAATCACTGGCGTCTTTTATCCGGTCGCGTTTGGCGCTGCGCCGCCCGGTTTCGCGGCGATACTGATCCCACGTGCCATCCAACGCCTGACTATAGCCATACGCGCTGCTTTGCCGACCCATCGGGATCACGCCCAGCACATAGCGGAACGGGGTGCGCGCATCGCTGCGGTATTTGCTTTCCTGGTAAATGGTGGCCATCTGAACCGACACCGGCACCCCCCATTTGCGCTGGGTCGCCTTAAAGGTCTTCATATATTTCGGGCGCTGCTTGGCAATGCTGCAGGCATCGTCAAGGTTGCGGGGCGGTGCTTGGTACCCACCACCACAAGACGCCAAAATCAGGGCCAGCATCATCGCGCAAACAGTTCTGCTCATGTATCTCTTGCCTGTTTTTTGGTTATTTTAGCGCATTTTCGCCTGCAAGGAAATCACAATTCCCTCAGCAGACGGCGCGCACCCCTAATAAATGGGGCTGTAAGGGCCTCGGATGGCGCAAAAATCCGGTGTTACTGACTGTCATAGCAAAGTTCACAGACTGTTTCTGCAAAATGGCGCTCAAACATTGGACAATCGTGGGTGGATCAGAGTAATAAAGGTGGTCAAGGGGCTAGGGCAAATGCTGAATACACGCGCGAAATATCATCTGGGGCAGGTTGTCCGCCACAAGAAACATCCGTTTCGCGGCGTGGTGTTTGACGTGGATCCGGAATTTGGCAATTCGGAAGAATGGTATCAGGCGATTCCCGAAGACAGCCGTCCGATCAAGGCCCAGCCGTTTTACCACCTGTTGGCGGAAAACGACCAAAGCTTTTATGTCGCCTATGTGTCGGAACAAAATCTGGTGGCGGATTACTCTGGCGAACCGGTAGATCACCCCGATATCCCCGACATGTTTGGCCCGTTCGAGGACGGCCTCTATCCGCTGCACTTTCAGCTGAACTGATAAGGCGTCCAACGTAAGGTGGGCTAAAAGCACACCCTACGGCGGTGTTCTGTTACCTTACCGATGTCCTTCAGTATCCCAGCGCACAGCCGTCCTTGCGGGGGTCGCTTGCCCCTGTCAGCACTCCGTTCTGCCCGATCCAGATCGCCTGAGCCCCACCCAGCGGCACGTTAGGCACCGTCACGTCATGGCCCAGATCGGTCAGCTGCTGGCGCACCGTATCTGAATAACCGCGCTCTACCTGCAGGGTGCCCGCATCACAAAACGCGCGGGGGGCGTCCACCGCCTGCTGCAGTTCCATGCCAAAATCGCGCAGGTTGCTGACCAGCCGCGCATGGCCCGTTGGTTGATACGCCCCACCCATCACCCCAAACGGCATGATCACGCGGCCCTGTTCGCGCAGCATCCCCGGGATGATCGTATGCATCGGCCGCTTACCGCCGCCCAGCTCGTTTGGGTGGCCCGGTTGCAACGAAAAGCCGGACCCGCGGTTTTGCAGCAGGATGCCAAATTTGTCCGACGCGATCCCCGATCCAAACCCGTTAAAGATCGAATAGATCAGCGACACTGCCATCCGGTCCTTGTCGACCACGGTGATATAGACCGTATCCTTGTGCACAGCCCCCGCCAGCGGCACGCCGGCAGGCATCGCCTTGGCCGGGTCAATCAACGCTGCCAGCTGCGCCGCCGTTTGTGGCGACAGCATATGATCCAGACGATTGGTATAGTCCGGATCCGCCAGAAACCGGTCGCGCGCATCATAGGCCAGCTTGGACGCTTCGGCCTCTATATGCACCCGTTGGGCGCCGGAAGGGTCCATCGCGGCGATGTCGAAATGCGACAGGATGTTCAGCAGCAAAATGGCCGTCGCCCCCTGACCATTGGGCGGATGCTCTACCAGATCCACACCCTTATAGGGACCACTGACCGGAATGGTGGCCAAACAGGCCGTGTCGGCAAAATCCTTGGCTGTATGCACGCCACCGCGCGCGGCCAGCGCGTCACACATATCGTCGGCGACCTCGCCGGTGTAAAACGCGTCCCGCCCGTCGCGGGCAATGCGGCGCAGAACCTCGGCCTGTCCGGGTGCGTGGAACAGCTGGCCCACCGTCAAAGGCTTGTCGTCCTTCAGAAATGTTTCCCGGGCACTGCCTTGCAGGGTCGAAGCGCGATTCGCCCAGTCAAAAGCCACCCGCGCGGCGACCGGCACACCTGCCTCGGCATAGTGAATGGCCGGGGCCAGCACCGCATCCAGACCCATCGTTCCCATGGTGTGCGACAGGTGACAAAGCGCGTCCACCGCACCGGGGATCGTCACCGCATCCGGTGTGTTCAGCGGCATAACCGTGGCCCCCGTCGCACGCAATGCCTGCGCATCGGCCGCCATCGGTGCCCGGCCAGAGCCATTTAGCGCCTGAATGTCGTTACTGCCCGGCGCCGTGTAAAGCGCAAAGCAATCACCGCCGATGCCTGCCATCGCCGGTTCGCAAATCCCCAGCAGAACCGCACCCGCAATCGCCGCGTCCATGGCGTTGCCGCCGCGTTTCAGGATATCAATCGCGGCCTGCGCCGCCAGGGGATGCGACGTGGCGCACATCCCGTTTGTTGCCAAAACCTCTGACCGTCCGGGTAGATGAAAATCGCGTGTCATGGGGGGCCCTTCAACAATCACTTTCCCGGACATTAGAGCGCTTTGGATTTGAATTGAATCACTTTCGCCGCCGAACGTGATGCAGCGGTCCGACAAAATGCAATACGCTGAAGACCTAGGGGATTGCCAATGCAAGGCGCTGAATTTTTGGGGGATTGGTAGTTCCTCGGCACCGCGCACTGGGTGGGGGCTATAAGACGCGGTGCCGAGGGAAGCCATATGCAGCTACCCCTTCGTTATGCACATCATTTCAGGCAGCAGTTTGGAATGAACAAGGCAGTTTCAAGGCAACACCCCCGGCGCAAACCATCCCGAAACGGGCATTTCAGGCCTTTCGCTTTGGCCACCTTTGGGGTCAACTGCAGGTATATTCTGCGCCACAGCGCAATTTGGTCGCCTTTGGGGCCGCGAAACGGGACGGGACATCTGGCATGGCGGCAAAGGTAATTTTCCACCTCCCGTCGCAGGCCGTCGAAAATTATGAAACCAAAGGCTATCTGGCGATCTTCCCGGCGATCAAACACCTGATCGAGGCGCGCGGCGGCACAACCATGGCTGTCCAACGCGGCAAAACCCTGCGCAATCCCTTTATCACGGACTGGAGCGATCTGATCGACCCGGAAAACCTGCATATTGTGGAAAATGGCTGTGTGCGGGCGCCAAACGTATTCAACACCACGCTGGCCTATGTGCCGCCCTATTGGCATCTGGATCAACAAGGCGTGCTGTATAACAGTTCCGCCGCCGCGCGGGCGTATGACCCCAAAACCGTCCGCTATTGGCCCGCCAATCGCTTTCTGGACGATATGCGCACCCGCTTGGTGGACACCCGTAAGTCGCGCTATAAACAACTGAAACAGGTCACGGAAATCCCACAAGGGGCCATCGCCGTGTTCCTTCAAGGTGACCTGCCATCGCGCCAGGGCTCGGCCCATTGCAGCACCGAAGACATGTTGCGCGCTGTGGTTGCCGGGGCAGGGGGCCGCCCGGTTGTCGTCAAGGCGCATCCCAACACCAAACAGATCAAAGACGCCAAAATGGTTTTGGGGCTGATGCTTGAAGGGTTGGTTCTGATCCCCTCTGACGCAAATGTGCACGACATTTTAGCTAAATGCGCCGTAACAGTCTCGTTTAACTCAGCTGTCAGCGTCGAAGGCTTCATGCACCAAAAACCGGCGATTCTGTTTGGCAAATCCGATTTTCACCACATCTGCGAAACCGTAACCACCCCGGGTGATTTTGCGGCTGCCCTGGACCGGGCGTTGCAGAAAAAAGGCGGATACGCGAAATACCTTTATTGGTATTTTACAACCAACTGCATCGCCGCCGACGCCCCGGATTTCGCCGATCAGGTGCTGGCAAAATTTGCCACCGCAGGCTTTGGGGCCGCGCGTTTGGGCCTGCGGCCCTCATCAGGCGATGGCTGAAAACAGTCACAAACGCCCTGTCGCCGCCTGCCGCTGGATCAAAATAACTTCCGACACGGCCTGTTTCCCGTCATGATCGCCCGGTCACGTTTGCCCGGCCATGTTTGTCCACTGCCGTTTACCCGCCACCATTTTCCCGTTCCCGTTCCCGTCTACCTCGTGCCATCTCGGCGCCAAACCAAGCCGCCGGTCAGGCCCTGCCATAACCCGCCCCCATCTTGGCAATGTCAGCCCTGCCATTCTCATTCGCAGGCACCGCATCATACTGCGTCCCCGATACCGGGGCCCTGCGTTCCTACCTGCAGACTAATCCCCAAACCGGCACACCCGCCGCTACAGATCGAATCGCAACGACAGGTTGTTGTTGCCATCACACCGGTCATAGCGGATTTCGCTGGTCAGCTGACGGATCAGAAACCAGCCAAACCCACCCTCGGGCAAATCAATGCGCGCAACCGACACATCCGCCGCCAGCCCCGGCGGCAGCCGTTCCTGTGGCATCGGCTTGCCCGAATCGTGGATTCGCACATCCAAACGGCCCGATCCCAGACTGCACAAAATTCGCACCAACCCCGGCTCGGCCTCCGGATAGGCATGTTCAACCACGTTATTCACCGCCTCAGACAAGGCAATCTCAACCTCACCCGCCAGGTTTTCAACCAGACCCGCCGCGCGCAAACGGTCGATCGTGTCGCGTATGGCGGCCCGCGCCAGCAGTTCCGTCGCTTGGAAAGACATTTCAAACCTATCCTGCATGACTGGTCACACCCGAAGCCTGCCGCGATAACATTCCACCCAATCAGTCGCTTAACGCGCCCAGCGCGTCGTCCAATGACGGGAACAGCTTGAACACCGTGTCCATTCGCGTCAGGCGAAACACCTTGTCCACAACCGGGGTCAGCCCTGCCAGATCCAATCGCCGGTGATCGCCCAGCTGTTTCATCGCGGCAACAATGGCCCCCAGCCCGCTGGAATCGATAAAATTGACAGAAGACAGATCCAAAATCACATGATCCGGCGCCGGTTCGGTCTCGGCGCGCATGTCCTCTTTGAACCGAATCGCCATCGCGGCATCGATTCGGTCGACATTAACAGTCACGATCCGGGCGTTGTTCTTCACGATGCTGGTCAGGCTCATCGCAAGCTCCTTCAACAAAAGTTAGCCACAACGCTAGACGGCAATCCTTACCATTCGGTATGCAGGCGCCAAACGTGAAAGGGAATATCATGCAAGACGTTGTCATCGCAGGTGCCGCGCGCACCCCAATGGGCGGATTTCAGGGCGTGTTTAATGGCGTCAGCGCCGCCGATCTGGGCGGGGCTGCCATCCGCGCTGCCCTGAAAGGCGCTGGAACCGACACAGTCGAAGAACTGCTGATGGGTTGCGTCCTGCCCGCCGGTCAGGGTCAGGCCCCGGCGCGTCAGGCCGGATTCGCCGCCGGTCTGGGCGAAGACGTCCCCGCCACCACGCTGAACAAAATGTGCGGCTCGGGGATGAAGGCGGCGATGATCGCCTTTGACCAGATCACGCTGGGCCAAACCGGAGTGATGGTCGCAGGCGGCATGGAAAGCATGTCAAATGCGCCGTATCTCTTGCCACAAATGCGCGGCGGCGCCCGCATCGGCCACGGTCAGGTGATCGACCACATGTTCCTCGACGGGCTGGAAGACGCCTATGACAAGGGCCGCCTGATGGGCAGCTTCGCCGAAGATTGCGCCGATACCTACCAATTCACCCGGCAAGCCCAGGATGATTACGCCCTGAAATCCCTGTCCAACGCACTCGCCGCCCAGGACAGCGGTGCGTTCGACGCTGAAATCGCCCCGGTCACCGTCACAACCCGCAAGGGCGCGGTGACCACGCAAACCGACGAACAACCAAACTCCGCCCGCCCGGAAAAAATTCCAACCCTGAAACCCGCCTTCCGCAAAGATGGCACCGTCACAGCCGCCAATGCCTCCTCCATCTCCGACGGCGCGGCCGCCCTGGTGCTGGCCTCAGCCGATGCCGCGAAAACCCAAGGCCTGACTATCCGCGCCCGCATCCTTGGCCACGCCAGCCACGCTCAGGCACCGGGACTGTTCACAACCGCCCCTGTGCCCGCCGCGCAAAAGCTGTTGAAAAACATCGGCTGGGACAAATCAGACGTTGACCTGTGGGAAATCAACGAAGCTTTCGCCGTCGTCCCGATGGCTTTCATGCAGGAAATGGGCTTGTCGCGTGACATCGTCAACGTCAATGGCGGCGCTTGCGCGCTGGGCCACCCGATCGGTGCATCAGGCGCGCGGATCATCGTCACCCTGCTGAACGCCCTGGAAAAACGCGGCCTGAAACGCGGCATTGCGGCCATCTGCATCGGCGGCGGCGAAGGCACCGCCATTGCAATCGAACGGGTCTGACCTTTTTCTTGTCAGAAATACTCTCGGGGGTGTGGGGGCAGACAGCCCCCACGAACCTCGCCCCAAGGACCACCATGACAACAGATTACCAAATCCTCAGCAAAACCATCGCCGCCTTGACCGACGGCGAAACCGACGTGATCGCTCTGATGGCGACGATAACCTGCGAGGTGCACCACGCCGACCCCCGCTTTAACTGGACCGGATTTTACCGCGTGGTCGCGCCAAACCTGCTGAAAATCGGCCCCTTTCAGGGTGGCCACGGCTGCCTGACCATTCCGTTCAGCCGCGGCGTCTGTGGGGCAGCGGCGCGCACCGGACAGATACAACTGGTGCCGGATGTCGACGCCTTCGCCGATCACATCGCCTGCGCCACCTCAACCAGATCAGAACTGGTGCTACCGGTCCGCAACAGCAATAACGACCTGATCGCGGTGTTCGATATCGACAGCGACCAACCCGACGCTTTCACTGATCACGACGCTCAGGCCCTGACAGCAATCCTGTCGGCAGCCTTCGCGCAAACCTAAGGCCGGGCACACGCTGCGCCCGGCCCAAAGTCAGACCCTAATTTAGGGCCTATATTCCAACTTGACCGACCCGATGCCACCGGCAACATTCAATCCGGTCTGTACCTGCAGGCTTAGCGGTTGCAGCGCAAAGGAATTGCCGCCGCCAACCAACACATTGGCCCCGACACCGCCGACAACTGTCGCCTCGGCAGAGACACCGACATATTTGCCCTCAAGCGCGCCAACATCATTCTGGCCTGATGGGGCCAGAACAGCCCAGCCAATCACCGAATCCTTGGTCGCGCCGATATCCATGCCGATCTTCAGAATGCGCCCTACATAGGTCTCGGTTGTGCCGTCATTCTTGGTGAACACACAGTCCAAAGCCTTTTTAGACCCCAGAATCAAACCAATCCCGCCTGCCACGTCACATTTCAAAATGCCAACCTGGGTCTTGGCCTCCTCTGAGGCGCTGGCCGCTGTCGCCGCCACAATCGCCCCTGAAATAGCCAGTGGTGCCAAAACCCGCAGTGCCGAACTAAAGATAGATTTCATGGTCTTTCCTCCTGAAATAGAGTAACAAAACGCGCGTTTCTCATCGGATCCTGCCCCAAAGGCTCGCACAGTTCGCGCCTCCCCCATAAGCGCCAAATCGTCGCGAGCAGACCCCACAGGCGGAACCAGGCCGACGGCACCTGCCCCCCTAAACCACCGACACCAAACGCCTTTTTAAAAACACCATCCCGGCGATGAAAAAACGCTAGGTTTTTTCACCAACTCAAGGCATCGTGAAATTAGCATCCATTTTTTCACCACCCTTCCAGGGAATCGCCCAACGTGAAACACGCCCCCGCCCAAACCACCACCCTTGGCGCTGACCTGCGCGCGCTGCGC
>JBLINN010000007.1:0-31453 GCA_047639325.1 Paracoccaceae bacterium
ACGGTTTGGAAAACAGGATGCTTTTGGACACCGTGCCCGACACGGTCTGATACAGGTTGAACGGCAGATAACCGGTTGCATAGAATAGCAAAAAGCTGGTGCCCAGCGACGGCGTGCGCATCACCAGAGAAAACCCGACACTCAGCACCAGGATAGCGGCCAGCGGTTCCAGGATGCTCCAGATATAGCCACCCGGGGTGCGGCCATAGCGCGTGGACATCTCGCGCAGGATCAACGCCATGACCACTCGCGCCGTTGCAAACCGGCGGCTGTGCTGACGGATCGCCTGACGGTTGGGTTCTAGGGCAGGAGGGAGCACTGGGGGAAGCACTGGGGACACGCAAAACCTGTTCTGATACTGGCATTTATGACATCTCTTATGTAAGAAGCCGAAGAGATATTCAAACGGCTTCGCGCCGGGACAGGCTGGCATGAACGACGATACCGACGCCTCTGAAAATGCTGCACCCAATCAAGGTAGCGGCGCGGGCCGCAATGCGGGTCGCGGCGGCGAGTCCGAAGAGGGGCAACGCCGTCGGGGCGGAGGGGTCAACGCCAATCGTAAAAAAGGCCCTAATACGGGCCAAAAGGGCAATAAAGGTAAGCGGGGCAACAAGGGTAGTGGTGGCGGCGGCGACAATCATCGCGCGCTGGTGCCAGTGTCCAATGTGCAATTGCCACAGACCAGACCCGACACCGAAGCCCCAGCTGCCCCGGTACGTGCCCTGGCCACCCAGGCGCGGATGAAGCGGCGTCACTGGGGGCTGTTTGCCAGTTTCCTGTTATTGGTGGTGGGCCCGGTGGCGGGCATCATCTTTTATCTGTGGACCTATGCGGCGGATCAATACGGATCAACCACTGGCTTTACTGTGCGCCAGGAAGAAAGCGGTGGGGCGTCCGAACTTTTGGGCGGGCTGGCTGGGTTCTCTTCGGGCGGAACTGCGTCAGATGGCGATATCCTGTATGAATTCATCCAGAGCCAGGAAATGGTCGAAGCGGTGGATGCGCAGTTGGATCTGCGGACGCATTATTCGGCCAACTGGCCGCTGGACTGGGCGTTTGCCGTTTGGCCTGATGCCACGTTGGAAGATTTGGTGTGGTATTGGAAACGGGTGGTGCGGATATCGTATGAACCGGCCAACGGGCTGATCGAATTGCGGGTGCTGGCGTTAGATGCTGAAACCGCGCAGCGGATCTCGCTTGAGATCATGCGCGTCAGCCAGGACAGGATCAACGCGCTGAACACCCAGGCGCGCGAAGACGCGATGCGCTATGCCAGGGAAGATCTGGAAGAGGCGGTGAGCAATCTGAAAAACGCGCGCGAGGCGATGACCCAGTTCCGCACCCGCACCCAGATTGTCGATCCGGCAGCCGATATTCAGGCCCGTCTTGGGGTGATGACCAATCTGCAGCAACAACTGGCCGAGGCGCTGATTGAATATGATCTGCTGCGTGGCACCGCCCGCGACAACGACCCGCGCCTGACCAAGGCGTTGCAGCGCATCGAGGTGATCCGCGAACGTATCGCCGCCGAGCGGCGGAATTTCGCCTCGGATGGCACCGAAGTCGGGACGATCGGCGAGGATTACCCGACCCTGATTGCTGAATTTGAAAGCCTGACGGTGGATCGCGAATATGCCGAGGAAAGCTATCACGCGACCCTGGCGGCCCTGAGCGTGGCGCGCGCCGATGCCGCCCGACAAAGCCGCTATCTGGCGACCTATATCCAGTCGACCCTGCCGCGCACCGCAGAATATCCGGAACGCTATCTGTTATCGGCTCTGGCGGCGCTGTTCCTGTTGTTGGTCTGGTCCATTATGGCGCTGATCTATTACAGCATCCGTGACCGCAGCTGAGCAGGGGGGCACAGCGTGATCCGGTTTGAGAATCTGACCAAAAGCTTCTGGGTGCGTGGGCATCGCCAGGTGGTGATCGACAACCTCAGCATGACGCTGCCGACGGGGACATCGCTGGCCCTGCTGGGGCGTAACGGCGCGGGAAAATCGACCCTATTGCGGATGATTGCGGGCACAATGCGCCCCGATAGCGGCCGGATCATCAGCGATGGGTCGATATCCTGGCCGGTTGGATTTGGCGGCTCGTTTCATGGCGAGCTGACGGGGGCGCAGAACATCATCTTCATCGCCCGAATCTATGGGGTGGATACCGACAGCCTGCTGGCTTTTGTTCGGGATTTTGCCGATCTGGGCAAATTCTTTGACATGCCGATCCGCAGCTATTCGTCGGGGATGCGGTCGCGCCTGACCTTTGGCACCTCGATGGGGATCCGGTTTGACACCTATCTGGTGGATGAGGTGACAGCGGTGGGCGATGCGGTGTTCAAGCGCAAAAGCCGGGCGCTGTTTGTGGAACGCATGAAGCAGTCCAGCGCCATCATGGTCAGCCATTCGATGAACCAGCTGCGTCAGTTCTGCAATGCCGGGATGGTGCTGGAAGAGGGGCGGCTGTCGTATTTCGAAGATCTGGACGACGCGATTGCCCTGCATGAGGCCACCCTGCGCTGATGGCTGGGATCCGGAATTTTTGAAAAATTCCGACACGATTTCTTTGAAAGAAATCGGCACCCTCCGCAGATGCTCGGCCTTTACAGCGGGGGGGCTGCAAAGACCGGCATTTTTGTGCCTGCCGTGCTGTGATCCAGAAAGCTGCGCGCGGTGTCCAGCGCCTCGCGGATGGTGACATCCATATCCAGATAGCGATAGGTGCCCAGCCGCCCGACAAAGCTGACGCCGGGGGCGGCCTCGGCCAGGTCGATATATTGCGCTAGCAGCGATTTTTCCTCGACCATGCGGATCGGGTAATAAGGGATGTCATCCGGCCCGGCTTCGCGGCTGAATTCGCGGTAACAGACCGAGCCTTGGTGGCTTTCCCAGGGCGAGAAATGTTTGTGTTCGGTGATGCGGGTAAACGGCACGTCAACCTCGCCATAGTTCATCACCGCACAGCCCTGATAATCGCCATCATAGGTGAACCGTTCGAAATCCAGCGTCCGGTATCCCAGCCGCCCCAGATCATAACCGAAATAGCCATCCAGCGGCCCAGAATAGAACACATGATCGTAATCGCCGGTTTGGGATTGGTCAAAAACTGTATCTAACTTGACCGTTATCCCGGGGTGATCCAGGATTGCTTCGATCATCGGGGTATAGCCATTCTCGGGCATGCCCTGAAATTTGTGAAAGAAGTAATTGTCGTCATAGTTAAAGCGCACCGGCAAGCGTTTCAGGATCGACGCGGGCAATTCGGACGGATGACAGCCCCATTGCTTCATCGTGTAGCCCTTGAAAAACGCCTCGTACAGGTCCTTGCCGACAAAGCGCATCGCCTGTTCTTCAAAGGTCTGCGGGTCGTCGATGGATGTATCGGCCTGTTCATTGGTGATGAAATCAAGCGCCTCGTCCGGGCGCATGGTTTTGTCAAAAAACTGGTTGATGGTGTGCAAGTTCACGGGCAGCGAAAACACCTGACCACGCGACGTGGTTTTGACCCGGTTCTTGTAAGGCTTGAAGCTGGTAAAGCTGTTCACATAATCCCACACTTCGGAATCGTCGGTGTGAAAGATATGCGGGCCATAGATATGCACCATGACGCCGGTATCGGCATCGCGCTGGGTGTGGCAATTGCCGCCCACATGGTTGCGGGAATCAACCACCGTCACGCTATATCCGGCCTCTGCCAGATGCCGCCCGATCACCGCGCCGGACAGACCGGCGCCAACCATCAGTAAATTGCCTTTGACCATACTCGAATCTCCTGTTGCGCCCCCTTAAACGACGAAAAGGTTGGGGGGCTCAATGGCCGGTGGCATTTCGTGCGGATGTGCGGTTGCAGGGCCACAATTGCGGGTCGCAATCGCGGCGATAATCGGGGCGGCACATCATCACCCGCAGGTGATCCCCCATGGGGCCGCAAAATTCGACCCTATTGCTGGGTATATACAACCTTACCTGTCACTCCCGTGCATATACGTCTTCATATCGGATGATGTCATCCTCGCCGAGATAGCTGCCGGTTTGCACCTCGATCAGGACCATGGGGACTTTGCCGGGGTTTTCCATCCGGTGGGTGGCGCCCAGCGGGATATAGACCGACTGATTTTCACTGATCAGCTTTACGTCCGCGTCCACCGTCACCTTTGCGGTACCTTCGACCACGATCCAGTGTTCAGACCGGTGGTGATGGCTTTGCAAAGACAGCGCCGCGCCGGGATGCACCACGATGCGTTTCACCTGGAACCGGTTGCCGATCACCAGGCTCTCAAACCAGCCCCAGGGGCGGTGATCCTTGGGAAAGGCCGTGGCCTGTTTCACCTGTTTTGCCTTTAGCGCGGCCACCGCTTCTTTGACATCCTGCGCACGCGACGCATCCGCCACCAGCACTGCGTCGGGCATGGCCACCACAATCATGTCTTTCAGCCCGATGCCCACCACCTGCAGCCCGTCATCTTCGGAGCGTAGCAGCGTGTCGTCACAATCCAGCGCCGTCGTCGGGCCGGATGTGGCGACGCCGCGGGTATCGCGCGCCGTTTCGCGCCAGACCGCGTCCCAACCGCCCAGATCAGACCAGCCCGCGGCAAACGGTACCACAGACAGGTTATCGGCGTGTTCCATCACCGCATAGTCGATCGAGATGTCATCGGCTTGCGCCCAAGGCTCGGGGGCGAGGCGCAAGAACCCAAGATCGGGCTGGCCCTGATCCACAGCGGCGCGCACCGGATCGATTAGGCCCGGCGCATGGGCGGCAAAGGCGGCAATGATGGCGCGCGCCGAGAACAGGAAAATCCCGGCATTCCACAGATAAGTCCCGGCGGCGACCATCTGGTCAGCCTGCGCCGCATCGGGCTTTTCGACAAAGCGTTTCAGGGCCAGCGGTCGGGCGGCAAAATCGCCCGGATCTTCGGCCAGTTCCAGATAACCATACCCGGTCTCGCCATGGGTGGGCTTGATGCCAAAGGTCACCAACTGCCCTGCCTGGGCGGCCGGGGTGCCGGCGGCAACTGCGGCGCGAAAGGCTGGGGCGTCGGGCACCACGTGATCCGACGGTGCCACCAACATCAGCCCGTTAGGGTCCGATTTTTCCAACCACAAGGCGGCGGCCAGCACTGCGGGGGCGGTGTTGCGGCCTTCGGGTTCGATCAGGATGGCAGCGGGGTCAATCCCGGCCTCGGCCAGCTGTTCGGTGACGATAAAGCGGAAATCGGAATTGGTCAGCACCATCGGCGCGGCAAAATCCGGGCCTGATAGGCGGCTGGCCGAGGCTTGAAACAGCGATGTGTCGCCCACCAGTTTGGAAAATTGCTTGGGATAGCTTTTGCGCGACAACGGCCAAAGCCGGGTGCCAGAGCCGCCGCAGAGCAGAACCGGGGTAATCATCCAAATAAACTCCTAACCAAAATGCGCAGGCTTGGGATAACATAAATTGCCCGTCTGGACACAAGGCCAAACGCCGGACGGACTCACCGGATCCGGGACCGTGTCATTTTGCCCGCAAGTCGCCCTCATTTTGCGCCAAAAACCAGTCATAAGTGTCGCTGATCCCCTGTTCCAGCGGGATCGTGGCGGTCCAGCCCAACCGCGTCAGACGCGACACATCCATCAGCTTGCGCGGCGCGCCATCGGGTTTGGAGGCATCAAAGCTGATCTGCCCAGCAAACCCGGTCACCTTTGCCACGGTTTCGGCCAGTTCGCGGATGGTCACATCGCTGCCCGATCCGACATTGATATGGCTGAGCATTGGTTGGGTTTCGCTGGCATAAGTATCGGCGTCCAGATCCATCACAAATACCGACGCGGCGGCCATGTCATCGACATGCAGGAATTCGCGCATCGGCTTGCCTGACCCCCAGACGACCACTTCGTCCGCGCCGTCCTGGGCGGCGGTATGAAAGCGCCGGATCAGGGCGGGCAGGACATGGGAGTTTTCCGGGTGGAAATTATCGCCGGGGCCATAAAGATTGGTCGGCATCACGCTGCGGTAATCGGTGCCATATTGCCGGTTATAGCTTTCGCACAGCTTGATCCCGGCGATCTTGGCAATCGCGTAAGGTTCGTTAGTCGGCTCTAATACGCCGGTTAACAGGGCATTTTCGGCCATCGGCTGCGGCGCTTCGCGCGGGTAGATACAGCTTGACCCCAGTTGCAGCAGCTGATGCACACCCGCCTGATACGCGGCGTGGATCACGTTGCTGGTCATCATCAGGTTTTCATAGATGAACTGCGCGGGATAGCTGTTATTGGCGACAATCCCGCCCACTTTGGCTGCCGCCAGGATCACCGCGTCGGGCTTTTCGGCCTGAAAGAAACCCTGCACCGCGCGCTGGTCGGTCAGGTCCAGATCGGCGCTGGTGCGGGTGATCAGGGTATCGGTGCCGCGCGCCTGCAATTGCCGCCAGATCGCCCCGCCCACCATGCCGCGATGGCCTGCAATGTAGATTTTCATGGGGGTGCGCTCCAACTGCCTGTTCATCCGGTGGTGACAACGCCGCCATCAATGGCGATCAGCTGCCCGGTTATCATCGCACTGGCGCCTGAGGCCAAAAACAGCGCGCCTGGCACGATATCTTGCGCCAGCAGTTCGCGTTTCAGGCATTGCCGGTCCAGATGGGTCGCCAATGCGTCGTCTGTGACCCACATTTCGCGTTGCTTGTCGGTCATCACCCAGCCGGGGGCCAGCGCGTTGACGCGGATATTGTCGGGGCCAAATTCGCGTGCCAAAGACCGGGTCATGCCGGTGATGCCCGCATTGGCGGTGGTGTAAACCGGATAGCCGGCATTGCCCATCATATAAGAGATCGACGAGAAATTGATGATTGACCCACCGCCTGCGGCGCGCATGCCGGCAATCACTGCCTGCGCGGCAAAGAAATAGGCCTTGAGGTTGATCGCCAGGGCCTGATCCCAACTGGCCTCGGTCACGTCTTGGGTCAGATGGCGCGCATCATTGGCGGCATTGTTGACCAATATGGTGATCGGCCCATGTGCTGCTGCCGCCTGCGCCATCGCGCCTTGCAGGGCAGGGGTGTCGGTGATGTCGCATTGCAGGAACAGCGGGCGGGCACCGTGGCGATCAGCGATCTGGTTGCAAAAGGCGCTGGCATCCGAGCGCTGCACAAACGCCACCCGCGCGCCTTGTGCCACAAAGCCGTCGGTCATCGCCGCGCCAATCCCCGACCCGCCGCCGGTGATAAACACGCTGGCGCCTTCAAGGTCGGGAAAGATTGGGATCACTGGTGGCATCATTGGCGGCGTCCCTTTCTGGGTACCCGGGCGTTTAGCCCTCAACCGAGACCGGCAAATCCAACCCGTGTTCTTTCAACAGCACATGGCGGCGCGCGGTTTTCAGGTCTTCGGCAACCATTTCGGCACACATCTCCTGCGCGGTGATTTCCGGCACCCAGCCCAGTTTTTCCTTGGCCTTGGCTGGATCGCCCAGCAAGGTTTCCACCTCTGCGGGTCGGAAATAGCGCGTATCGATGCGCATCACCACATCGCCCACGTTCAGGGCCGGGGTCTTGTCGCCGTCAATTGCCACAACTGTGGCCACCTCGTCCACACCCGTACCGTCAAACCCCAGTGTTAGACCCAATTCAGCCGCTGACCAGATGATGAACTGGCGCACCGAATATTGCTTGCCGGTGGCGATGACAAAATCATCCGGCGCGTCCTGTTGCAGCATCATCCACTGCATGTGCACGTAATCGCGTGCATGACCCCAGTCGCGCAACGCGTCGATATTGCCCATATAAAGACAGGATTCGGCCCCTTGGGCGATATTGGCCAACCCGCGGGTGATCTTGCGGGTCACAAACGTCTCACCCCGGCGCGGGCTTTCGTGATTGAACAGGATGCCGTTGCAGGCATACATCCCGTAGGCCTCGCGGTAATTTACCGTGATCCAATAGGCGTACATCTTGGCCACCGCATAAGGGCTGCGCGGATGGAACGGCGTGGTTTCGGTTTGTGGGCTCTCTTGCACCAGCCCGTAAAGTTCCGAAGTGGACGCCTGATAGAACCGGGTTTTACCCTCTAGCCCCAGAAAGCGGATCGCTTCCAGCAGGCGCAGGGTACCCATCGCGTCGACATCGGCGGTATATTCCGGCGCTTCAAAACTGACGGCCACATGGGATTGCGCGCCCAAGTTATAAACCTCGTCGGGCTGCACTTCCTTCAGGATGCGGGTCAGGTTCGAACTGTCGCTCAGATCGCCATAATGCAGATGCAGCCGGGCGTGGTTGGTGTGTGGGTCTTCATAGATATGATCAATCCGCTGGGTGTTCAGCGAGCTGGCCCGGCGCTTGATGCCATGCACCTCGTAGCCTTTTTCCAGGAGGAGTTCGGCCAGATAGGAACCATCCTGGCCGGTGATGCCGGTGATAAGCGCTGTGCGGGGCATGGGATCATTCCTGGACTGTTGCTGTTAAGGCAGAGGATAGGCACGCAATCGTTCTGCGTGGTCTAACAAAATGCGCCTTTGCAAACAAGCTTGGGACAGGATTCATTGATCCTGCCCCGGTGACGGTCTCGCCCCGGAATTTTTCAAAAATTCCGACACGATTTCTTTCAAAGAAATCGGAAACCCCGCAAATGTCGCGTTTCCTTAGAACCAGGTGCCGATCCACAACTTATCCCCGTCGATCTTGGTGATTGTCCCGGTAAACGCCGCCGGGGCGGTGGTGATCGGGCTGTTGGCGTTGGTGCACATCTGGGTACCATCGGCAAAGCGGATATAGTCGCCATTGGCATTGCTGCCGCGCTCGATCACCGCCCCGGTGGGGGTGCCGCCGGTCTGGCTGACCGGGCCCAGGATATTGGTCTGATCGTAATTATTGGCCCAGTTGTCCCAACCCGAGCTGTTGTGAACGCGCCACCAACGACCGCTCTCGCGGCTATTGCGCCACACGGTTTGGGTGATCGCACTACCCGATCCGCGCTCGACCCGCAGGATGCCCCAGCCCCCCGACAGAATGCCGGGCAACGATCCGCTATTCGTGGTGGTGGCTTTGTACATGTAATTCCCCGATACCACGCCCGGGTCGTCGATATCCGAAATCTCGGGCGGCAAAGCGTCTGCCCCCAGCCCAAACGCCCCCACCGCCATCAGCCGCCCCGGGGTGGAATCGGTTGCCTCGCTTTGCACAGCCGTCCCGGTGATCCGCCCGCTGGCGCCGTCGAAAACCACCGCTTCGGTCCAGTTAGACCCGTCATCCGACACTTTAATGGCAAAATTCGTATCCCCGGCCAACCCCATTTCCGCATGTCCCGTCCAGTTCGACTGGAACAGCACCGAGGCGGTATCCGCAGGGCTGGATTTGTTCAGCTTCAGCTGATGCCCCGCGCCGTCATGGCTCAGCAATGTGGCGTCAGCCTTGACCGACAACCGGTTCACGGCATCGGCGGTGGTGGCGATGCCCAGCCCGTCCAGATTGTTGTGTTCTGCCACGGGTAACCCCCAGGTGCTGCCATCCCAGATGCGCAACTGGGCCTCGGCCTGCCCCCAGGCACGCCAGCCGGGTTGGGGTGCCAAAAACAGCCAGACCCCGTCCAGCCAAGCCGCCAGTTCATTGTCATGCCCGGCCCAGACGCCGCTGGCGCCGGTGCCCAGGGCAAAAACCTCGCCCTCGGTCGGGGCGCCGGGCGGGGTGGTGGCGTCGAATTCGGCAACGCCAAGCTGGACGATGATGTCCAACCGGCGCAGGGCCTCGTTATGGGTCACATGTTTTTGCGCCTGTGACGGCTGCAGATAGGGCAGGGCGAGGATGGGAGAGCTTTGTGACATCGGGAATTCCTGCTGTTTGGGCGGATTTTGGGCTGACCGCACCCTGCCGCGACCCCGGTAAAGCCTGCCCTAAGGCGGCGGACGCGGCGGTAAGGTTGCGTTAACCAGGGACTGGTCGGTTGCATTCTAAATAACCTCCCCGGTTTTGCCCGATTGATGACCCGCTGACACCACCGCCCCCCCGCATCCCTGATGCCGGTGTGGTGAAAGGTGCGGATATGGGGATGCAACTGCAGGGACGGGTGACAGCCGGGGACGTGCTGTTGGATGATGATCTGCGCGATCTGCAGATTATCCGCACGGCGGCGGGTACGTTTCTGTATGCGGCCACCGGGCAGAATGGCGGGCTTAGTGTCTATCAGGTTTACAGTGACGGGTGCAGCGTCACCCTGTCGGACAGCGCCTATTATACCGTCGCAGGCACCGGCATCGGGCCGCTAAGCGTGGTCACCATGCAAGACAAGGCGCAGCTGGTGCTGGAAGGCACCGGGGCGGGCAGGCTGGTCTGTTATGACCTGGCCACTGCGGGGCAGATCGGCGCGCTGGATCTGGTTGACCTGCCCGGGTCCAGTACAGCGGAATATGCAGCCCTGGCCGGGACCACCCTGTCGGGCGGTATCAGTGCCTATTACATGGTCAATGCCACGACTGGCGCGCTTGAGGCCTATACCGAAACCGCCCCGGGTAAGATGCAGGGCGGTGTGGCGCGGGACGGGCCCCTGTCGGCCTATACGCTGGGCGGGCAGGTGACGCTGGACATGGTAAAGGTGGACGGCACTGGTTTCTTGCTGGCCGCAAGCAGCGACAGGCAGGATGTCACCAGCTATCAGATCAACGCCACCACCGGCGGGCTGCAGGCCACCGACAGCATTGGCGCGCCGCAGGGCCTGGGCATTGCTATGCCCACCGCGATGCAGACCGTGACTGCTTATGGCGCCACCTGGGTTATCCTGGGCGCCGCCGACAGCCATTCCCTTAGCGTGATGCAATTGCACAGCACCGGTCGGCTAAGGGCGACGGATCATGTGATGGACACCCGCGAGACACGGTTTGGCGGGGTGCAGGCGCTGGCGGTGACCAAGGCCGAGGGCCGGGTGTTCATCGTCGCCGGGGGCAGCGATGACGGGCTGAGCCTGTTCACCCTGCTGCCCGATGGCCGCTTGGTGCATCTGCAAAGCCTGGCGCATGACACCGGCCTGGGGCTGGACAATGTCAGCGCCATCGAGGCGGTGCGGATTGGCAACACGATCCAGATCTTCGTGACCTCGCAAGGCGATGGCGGGTTGTCGCAATTCTCGGTGTCAGTGGGGGGGCTGGGGGTGGTGCGCGACAATACCGGCGCCACCGCGCCGACCGTGCTGACCGGCACGGCAGGGGATGACCTGATCATCGGCGGCAGCAAACTGGACACATTTGATGGCGGGGCAGGGGATGACATCCTGGTCTCGGGGCATGGCGGCGGGGTGTTTACCGGCGGCAAGGGCGCGGATCTGTTTGTGCTATCCCCAGTGATTGGTCCCTATTTGGGGGTGCCGCTGCGGATCAGCGACTTTGAGGCGGGAATTGACCAGCTTGACCTGACCGCTTTTACAATGCTGCGCAGCGCGGCACAGCTTTCGGTGCACAGCATCCCAACCGGCGTGCGGCTTGGCTATGGCGATCATGTTGTGGTGATCACCAGCCATAATGGCAAACCGCTGACCGGCTGGGATCTGTGGGGCAACGGATTTTCGACACCAGACCGGCTGTTAGTGCTGAATCCACCCGGATCCGGCGCGGTTTACGGTACCCCGGGCAATGACAAGATCATCGGCGATGCCGGATTGGATCAATTGCATGGCGACAGTGGCGCGGATGTGCTGCGCGGTGGCGCGGGCAATGACCAGCTGTTTGGCAATGCTGGGCGGGACAAACTGATGGGTGGGCGGGGCAATGACACCCTAAGAGGCGGCGACGGGCGCGATGCGCTGTTTGGCGATCGGGGCAACGACACGCTGTTTGGCGGCAAAGGCAAGGATACGCTGCAGGGCGGCGAGGCGCGGGATGTGCTACGCGGTGGCGCGGATGACGACACTCTGTTCGGCAATGCCGGGCGGGACAGGATACTGGGCGAGCGGGGCAGCGACACGCTGACCGGTGGCGCCGGGCGCGATACGCTTGATGGCGGCAAGGGCCGGGACAAGTTGCTGGGCGGCACCGGCGCTGACAGTCTGAAGGGCGGCGGTGCGGGCGACACCCTGCGCGGCGGCAAGGGCGATGACCGGATGTGGGGTCATGCCGGGCGGGACAGGATGTTGGGCGATTCAAATGATGACATGCTGAACGGCGGCAGCGGCGCGGATGTCCTGTTGGGTGGCAAGGGCCGCGACGTGTTGCTTGGCGGCAAGGGGCGCGACAGCCTTAGCGGCGGCAAGGGCGGCGACATCCTAAGCGGCGAGGGCGCCAAGGACATACTAAAGGGCAATGCCGGCAAGGACCGGCTGAACGGCGGCGCGGGCAATGACACGCTTAGCGGTGGTAGCGGCGGGGATAGATTTGTGTTTGCTGCCGAGCATGGCCGCGACGTGATCACTGATTTCACCATTGGCCAGGATCAGATTCAGCTGGCCTTTAAGGGCGCAAGCTTTGACGATCTGGTGTTGAAATCTCTGGGCAGTGATGCGCGGATCATCACCGGCGAAGGCTCTGTCACTCTGATCGGAGTGACGCTTGCAGACCTGTCAGCGGATGATTTTCTGTTTTCCTAAGCCGTCGCGGCCTTTTCTGTCATTATTTACCATAACATTGATTATCTGCCGCAGAGAACCTTACAGAAAATCCTCTTGCGCCTGCTGCGGGATTTCCGTTCAGGAAACGGCAAAAGCAGGCCCCTAGGGGCCTGCTTGGATAACCAGTTGGTTTTCAACAAACGTGTTTAGTTAGTGCCGGTTGAGGTGGTGGTTGTGGTGGTTGTGGTTGTGACAACGCCACCATTACCGCCCGTGGAGATGCCCAGAACAACAGCCACGGCGAGGGCGCCAATGCCTGCGCCTGCCCCCAGGCCAGTTCCGGCCAACACACCGTTACCCGTACCGGTACCGGTACCCGTAGCTGGTGCGGGTGGTGGGGTGGCCTGTGCCATGGCCGATGCGGCCATACCCAATGTGCAGGTGCTGATGGTCAGCGCTAAAAGTACTTTTTTCATAATGCCAAAACCTCTGTTGGTCGAACTTGCCCGTTTGTATCGCACTTCCTATGGCAATTCAACGCGTTCGTCACGCCGACATCGGGCCGTTGGCTGCTTTTTTGAGACAATTGCTGCAAATGCCCCGATGACCGGCTGGACCAGCGAACAAACGACCGCCCCTAATCGGGGCGTGTACGGTCCTTATTATTGTGTTTTATCAAATTCTTGCCCCGCAATTCCCCAACAGAACATAGGCAGGCAGAGGCCCGCAGGGATCATACTGGGATAGCGATGCGCAAATGTGCCGGGTTTTTTGGCACTCAGGCTTTCGGAGGTTTGAAAAATCCCCATGATCTGCTGCATTTGCGTACCATTTTGCAGTGTTTGCGTCTATTGCGTCAGCCGCCGGGTCCGCAAATAACCGATATCCGGTCCGGCCCATTGGCGCGACTGCCAGATCAGCTGGTTGCGCGAATCAATCCAGTACTCGTTGACCACCGTGTCCCGCACGCCTGTTTCTGCGCCTGACTCTGTGCCTGAATCTGTACAGGTCTCGCGCAGATGCCGGGTGGGATGGCGCTGTTCAACAATCACGATGGTTTCGGGGCCCAGATCGTCCAGATCGCAGACCAGCGCCAGGCGCCGCTCTTTATTGTCCTGCGCTCGGATATACTGCACCCGCTCTCCGCCGGATGTCGGGCCAGGCGTTGTGCCACTGACCTGTACCAGGCTGGACAGGATATCGCCGCCCATCCCGCGCGTGGCGATCAGCACGCCGTTGCGCATCGTCAGCGTGGCATCGTCATCGGTCCGCCAGACGGTAATCAGCCCGGGGTTGCCATCGCGGCGCTGTGCGCTGACATAAAGATAGGCCAGCTGGTCGCGGCGCTCGACCGTGACTTCCAGAAACGACCCCTCCAGCGTGTCCAGCGCTGCCCGGGTCAGGGGCGGGCGGGGTGGCGCGGATCTGGCGGCAAGCTTGTTCCCGATCAGGCCGCGCCCGGCATTGATCACTTCCAGTTCCAGCGAGGGTGAATCATTGCCACCGCTACATCCGGCCAGACCCCCGGACAAAACCCCGGCCACAAGCAGCTGGCAGACCAAAGCGATCCGGCGCATCGGGGGGGCGACATTTCTCATTCCCAGACCCTTGGCCATTGTGCCTCCAAGGCGTTGCGATGCGCGGCGCGGACCTGTCCATAAAGCCGCCCCGGCACGGCCAGCCGCTGGCCACCATCGCGCTGGATCGGACGGAGCGTGGTGCCGATGCCCTGGCGGCTAGGTTTGCCCAGGAACCAGCCCAGCGGAACCGAGAACCGGATGCCCTTGTCAAACGAGCCTTCGCCGAACTCTGCCGCCGAGACATCCGTCAGGGTAAAAAACGCGCCCACCTGCCAGCCATTGTCGAATATCCGGTCCATGCTGAACGTGGCGCCAACATCGCCCGCCAGATAGCGCCCCACATCCAGCTGCCCCTGATAGCCGCCGCCAAAATCATAATAGGCCGACGCATGGCCAGTAAGGACCGAGTAATCCTGAAAGCCCAGGCGCTGATCGAAATCGCGCTGGCGCACATAATTTGCCTCTATTCCAAGGCCCAGAGGGCTGGATACCGGCTTCCACAGCAATTCGGTTGAAATGCCGCCATACATCCATTCCAGATAGCCAACGGTGACCCGGGCATAAAGATCATCCCCCGCGCGCCACTGCCGGGACGCAAACAGATTATACAGCGTGGTGTCTTCCTGGGCATAAAGAACCACGTCGGTACGCACATGTGGCAGCGCCGAATTAGAGGCCCGCCCGTTTTTGATGTTGCCCGCCAGACGGTGGCGGATCAGCCCGGACAAAACCCAGCCGGGCGCCGGGCGATAGGTGCCGGTCAGCCCCAGCCCGACATCCATGCGCACCGGCTGGGCCGGGTCAAAATACCCGGGCGCAAAATACGGCCCCAGCGACCAGCTGGCATCGGGGTACAGATCCTTGGGCACCACCGCGGTGCTCGATTGCGCCGGGGCATCGCCAAACCCGGTGACCGCCAGCAGCGCATTGCTGGCGTTGGGGGAAAACTCCAGCGCCTCAAGATCGGACCGGCGCACCGTGACCGCAGACACGGCCATGCCGCCCTGCGTCGGGATCAGCCGGAAGGTTTCTACCGACGATGGCATCACCGCCGCCAGCGCCCGGGCGGCCTTGCCCACGGCGGCGGCAGAACTGGTATAGCGCTGATTGCGGAACCGCAATTCGGCGGTATCGGCGCTGACGTCCAGACTTTCCAACAGCAACCCGTTTTCGCGTAATAACGGCTCTAACACTGCACTTAACTGTTGCGCGGCGCTGATCTGCGCAGCCTGGCTGTCGGCCCAGTCATTGGCCCACAGCGCCGCATTACCGGCGCGTGGCGGGCGCGGCACAATCGGGGTGGGCGCAGCAATACGCATCGGGGTCGGCGCGTGTTTCGGGTTCACCTGAATCTGCGCATGCAGGCCAAATTCAGACCCGTACATGTAATAGGCCCCCAACCTGGTGCGCGGGGTCACCTGATATTCAATGCCGAAATTGAACGGGGATTTTTTGGCAAACACCGATGTGATCTGGGTCTCGGTCATATAATCATCGGTGGAATATTCCACCTTGAACCCCAGCCGGTCATTGGGCAGCCATTCGATCCCGGCAAAAGGCGAAACCGGGCCGCGAAACCACTGGTCATAGGCCAGCTGGCCGCCGGTGGAATTGGGCACAAAGGCCGGCCGTGGCCCGGTGGACCCGATGCTGCCATAAGACCCTAACCGTCCCCATCCCAGCCCGGCGCTCAGCTTTAGTCGCCCGGCCACGCGGGCCGATCCGGCACCAAACCCGGGGGTGGCGAATTTCTTGGTGGCCACGATATATTCACCGGCATAAATCCCGGTCCCAGCGAAATCCTGCAGCCCCAGGGTGATTCCCGGGCGAATCTTGCGCTCTTTCAGCAGCCGGAACCGCACGTCAAAGCCGCGGTCGTAATAGGTGGCGAATCCGCCCATATGCCAGTTCTTGATCGCGTTATAGCGAAAGCTGGCCGACATCCACGGAAAGGCCTGAAACGTCAGGTTGACCCGGGTCTGACCACCAAAATAGGACGCCGAGGTCACAACCTGCCCGTCGGGCAGCATCTCGGCCGAGGGCATGTCGATGATCCCGGGCGTGCCATAAAAGCTTAGCGAGGGTGGGGGCAGCGGGGCGAATCTGGGCTCAGGCGCAGTTTGCGCGAAGACAGGCCCAGAAACCAAGCCCGCAACCAGCCCGGAAATCAGACCCACCACTGCCCCTGGCAGTGTCCTTCGTGATATGCGCGTAAACTGGATCAACGCCGCGCTGCCCCTTGCCTGCCTGCTGTTATGTTGCGCGTTAGACCACAAGAGCGCGCGCCGGATCAACGCCCCAATGCGCCCGCCTCTGCGGGAGGTTCAAACAGGCATAAAATCGCGGCTTTGCGGTGACAGGCAGAGGGGCCAAGAACGCGAGCCAGATCAAAACCAGCGGCCCTACCCCAAGGTTTTACGCCCGGCTTCGCTTTCGCTATAGCCTTCAACCCAGCGCCCGACGATTGCCAGCGCGGCGACCTCGTCGCTGGCGGCCAGCGCCTGACGCAAGCCGCGCAGCACCCCGGCCACCTCGATCTCGGACAGGTACTTTTCCCGCGCGCAAAAGATTTTCTGATGCCGCGTGCCGATCAGGTGATCGCTAAGCGTTAATTCTTCTTCCATCTTTTCACCGGGGCGCAGCCCGATAATCTGGATCTCGATATCGCCATCGGGCGCGTCATCGTCGCGCACTGTATAACCGGCGCTTTCGATCACCTGACGCGCCAGTTTGATGATTGGCACCGGCTCGCCCATATCCAGCACAAACACCTCGCCACCCTTGGCCTCGGCCCCGGCCTTTAACACCAGCTGCACCGCCTCGCGGATGGTCATGAAAAACCGTTTGACCCGCGCGTCGGTCACCGTAACCGGGCCGCCGCGGCTGATTTGATCTTGAAACAGTGGCACAACCGACCCGCTGGATCCCAGAACATTGCCAAACCGCACCATGGTAAAAATCGTGTCGCTGCTGCGGGTCGCCAGATCCTGCAGCACCAGCTCGGCCAGCCGCTTGCTGGCGCCCATCACATTGGTGGGCCGCACCGCCTTGTCCGAAGAAATCAGAATGAACCGTTCAACACCGGCCTCGGCGGCGGTCCGGGCCAGGGTCCGGGTGCCCAGCACATTGTTGGCCAGTCCCGCCAGCGGGTTGGCCTCGACCAAGGGCACATGTTTATAGGCAGCCGCATGCAGCACCACCTGAACGTCGTGATCCTCCAGCACTTTGCGCACCTGACGCACATCGGTGACCGACCCCAACACGGGGATGATCTCTACCCCGGTGCCTTCGGTCAGCTGCTCCAGCTCTTGGTGCACGGTATACAACGCCAGCTCGCTTAGTTCGTACAGAACAATCCGCCGCGGATGGCACGACAGCACCTGACGGCACAGTTCCGACCCGATCGACCCACCGGCGCCAGACACCAGCACCACGCGCCCGATATAACTGTCACTGGCCCCGCCCAGCCCATCGGCGCGCGACTTGCGGCCCAGAAAATTATGCGGTGGCACCGGGGCCAATTTGTCGATCAAAGCCTCTTCGCCAATCAGCTGGGCAAAGCTGGGCAGCGCCTGCACCTCTAGTCCCAGCTTTTGCAGCTTTCGGGCGATCTGCGCCTGTTTCGGCTGGCTTAAACTAGGCATCGCCAGCAGCACCCGGTTGATCTCGCGGTCCTTGACCAATTCGGCGATGCGCGCCGGCGGAAAGACCGGCAACCCCGACAGCACCATCCCCTGAAGCGAGGTGTTATCGTCGACAAAGGCCACCGGATCGATGCTTTCATGGGTGCGCAACGCCTGCGCCAATTGGGTGCCGGTGGTCCCCGCCCCGTAAATCAGAACCCGGCGACGGGGGTGCGACCCCTGATAGATCCCCAGCACCACCTGATGCAGCGCGGCGCGGCTGGCCACCAGAAACAGGAAATAGCTAAGGCCGAATATCACATGGGTGCCCGGCGGCTGCGCCAGACCCGCCAGCCATGTCAGCCCCGCCGACACCAGCGCCAGCAGCCCGGCAAAGATCGCCGTCAGCCCGATGGCGTGGCGCTCGTAATCGTTCAGCTGGATATAGGGGATGCCCAGCCACATCGACAACCCGCTGGCGATGACCATCAGATAGGGCAGCACAGGCTGGTTCAATAACAGGGTCTGCCAAGCGGATTGCGGCAGGGCCTGCACCATATAGGTGAACAACAGCACAACCGGGATCAACGCCAGGTCAAACCCCAAAAACACGTAAGCCTTCTGTTTACGTGACAAGGAGGTGAGCAATTTCAGCATCTAATTCACCGCCCCCACGACTTTGAAAATATTCAACAGATCAAATTCTTTCAGCCAGTTCAGTGCAGTTCAATGCAGGTAATACAAATCAATCAATACAATTGTACTTGGTAGAATTTAGTCACTGCAGTTTAACCGGTGCCGTACAAACAAGCAAAGGATCGCACCATGTGTTTGTTTTGAAGGCGTTCCGGCAAATCTCAGACGACTCTACCCCTACCCTAAATTGCACGAAAATCAAAATTTAAACCGGCAGAAATCCGCTAGACGTTTCGTCACAGACACGTCAGGCCAACACAGGCGCATAAGGGACCCGCGAGGGACGTTGATCCACCTCTATGAATGCCATACACCGCCGCTATGAAAATCCTCGCTCTTTCCGGCAGTGGGCGACATGCGTCAGCCAACACCGCAATGTTGCGCTGTTTGCCAAATATTGCGCCTCTCGACCCCGAAATCACCCCGGAAATCACCCCTGAGATTGTTGTGTTTCACGGGGTCAGTGACTTGCCGGTTTTTTCACCCGATCTTGAATCTGGCGCCCTGCCTGAAACGGTTCAACATTTTGCCAACCTAATCCGGGACCGTGACGGCGTTATCGTTGCAAAACCAATTGCCCCTCTGCACGCCTCGCATCGGGGCGATGATATCGCTGGGGCAGCTCAGACTGGTGCTTTCCACAGTCAGCGAACGGTTCAACCCGGATATTTTCCTAAGGTTTGACTTGCTCAAACACTCGCCGGACGAGATTACGACCCTTCTGGAACGGCCCGAAAATAAGCGCCTGCTGGCCGATTATCTGCAGAAATTCACCGAATTGTGCCATCATTAGGGTCAGGCGCCGCGCCGGAACAGGTTGCCGATGGTCTGGAACACCAGATCAAAGTCGAAACACATATTCTGATGCCGCTGATAGATCAAATCCAGCCGCGCCTTATAGGGCACGCAGATCCGGGTATAGACGTCATCGGTCTCTTCGGGCGTGGTGCAGCGCGCCAACAGCGCGTCTTCGTGTTTGTGATAGACAATCGTCGCCAGCCCGGTGACCCCGGGGCGCGATTTCAGCACCTTGCCATAGATATCGGGATAGCGTTCCACATATTCACGCAACGGCGGGCGCGGCCCGACAAAGCTCAGATCGCCCTTCAGGATGTTGAACAGCTGCGGAAACTCGTCCAGCCGCCGCCGCCGCAGCCAGGCGCCGGTTTCGGTGATCCGCGCCGCTTTGTTGCCCCCCGACACCCCGGCATCGCTGTCCGCCACATCCATCGTGCGCAGCTTCCACAGGTTGAACGGCTGGTCCACGCCCTTCATCCGCTCGGCCACATAGAATAACGGGCGCCCCTCGCGGATCAGCAGCCAGATCAGCAAGCCGATCAGCACCGGACTGAGGATTCCCACCAGCAGGCTGGCAAAAAACAGATCGAACAGGCGTTTGCGCCAGGTCATTCGGGGGTATCTCTCTTCAAAACAGGCTCTAACAAGCGCCATTGCCGCAGCATCTCTGATGCCGTTGCTTCGGCATCGCTCAGCGAGGTAAAGCGTTCCAGCGCCCGTGTCGACAGGCAGACCCTGGCAATGGCGGAGTCTGGCGCAGGGCGCGGTGTCCAGGCCAATCCGGCTGCATCCAGCAGCGCGCTCATTTCCATCATGCCCGGGGTTGCGACGTTTAAAACCTCTGGCAGGTTCTTCGCCAGCACCAAATCGCCCAGTACCCGCGCCAGTGTCAGCATCCCGATATAGCTGCGCTGCGGCGTGCCGCCATCGGCGAATTGATCCAGCTGAAACCCCGGTCGCCACCCCCCCAGAATCGCGTCAATTCCGGCGATGTTGCCAATCCGCAGCGATGTCACCGGCACGCCCAGCTTGGCCCCCAGCGTCGCGCCGCGGGTCTCCATCGCGACCTTGGCCCGGGCATAATCGTTTTGCGGTGCCAACGGCGCGGCCTCGTCCAAAACCCCCGCCTGATTTTCGGCCTGATTGCCATAAACCGCCGCCGACGAGGCCAACAGCACCCGCGCGCCCGCCACTTGCCCGGCCCGGATTGCCGCCTTGGCCAGCGCGGTGTTATCGGCCAGATCGCCTTCTGCGCCCCCCGCCCGGCTCTGTCCCGGAACCACCCCCGCCAGACACAGGATCACCGCCTGCCCCTTTTGCCCGGCAAGCCATGCGGCGGCACGGGCCAGCGCCTTGGGTTGGCGCAGCGGGTCCAACACGCACCAATCAGGCCCGATCCCCGCAAAATCATGGCGGGTCTGCCACACAACCTTGCCCGGGTTTTGACCCCAGATCGGGTCTTGTGACCAGCTTTTGCGCAGAATCGTGCCGATACGACCCGTCGCACCCAGAACCAGAACTGTTGGAATTTGCATGAATACCCTTGTTGCAGTTGACCGACCTTGTGCTGCCAGTATCCTTCGCGTACCAAAAATCAAGAAATTTTATGCAGGCAGGCTGCCCCCATTATGCGTTTTCTGATCAAATCTCTGATGTTGTTGGGTCTGGCCTTGCTGCTTGCGACCTGTGGTCGGCTGCCTGGCGGCGCCCCGGTCAGCGAACAGGTGCTGAAACAAGCGGACAATGAATCCCCTGATTTTGCCGTCTACCAGGTGACCCGCGCCTTTCTGCCCACCGTCGCGCAATGGCCCGGCACCGGCAAACAGGAACGCTTGGGCTGGATCAGCCATTCCACCGGCGCGCGCACCCAGATCATCCAGCCGGGCGATACCCTGAGTTTGCGCATCTGGGACAGCTCTGACAATTCGCTGCTGACCTCGACGGAAGAAAAAGTGGTGCAGCTGGCCGATGTCGAAGTCGCCGCCAACGGGTCGGTGTTTATGCCCTATGTCGGCAATATCAGTGTCATCGGCCTGACCCCGGACCTGGCCCGCGAACAGATGCAAACCGCGCTGGAATCCATCGTGCCCTCGGCCCAGGTACAGTTAAACCTGTCCGAGGGGCGCAACAATTCGGTTGATCTGGTGGGCGGGGTGGCAACCCCCGGCACCTACCCGATGCCCGACCGCAATTACACCATACTGTCGCTGCTGGCGGCAGGTGGCGGGGTGCGCGACACGCTGAACAACCCGCAAATCCGGCTGGTGCGCAGCGGCGCTATCTATGGCACATCCGTCGACCGGCTGCTGGATCAACCCCGGCTTGATACCCTGCTGCGCGGTGGCGATCAGGTGTTTGTCGAAGAAGATGCGCGCTATTTCCTGTCCTTCGGGGCCACCGGCGAAGAAGACCTGCATATCTTCACCAAAGACAGCGTTTCAGCGATGGACGCAGTGTCTATCATGGGCGGTTTGAACGATCGCAAGGCCGACCCCAAAGGCCTGCTGATCCTGCGCGAATATTCCGGCTCGGCGATCCGCTCGGGCGTGCGCGGCCCGCGCCAGACGCGGGTGGTGTTCACGGTGGATCTGACATCCGCCGACGGGCTGTTTTCCGCCCGCAAGTTTCAGATCAACCCCGATGATCTGGTGATGGCCACCGAGGCGCCGATCAACGACGCCCTGACCATCTCCAACGTCATCGGCAACTTCTTCGGCGTGTTCAGCGCCGCCGGGTCGATTTAAGGCGCAGCCAAAGACGCAAACTGGGGAACTTTAACTTCGCCGCCTTTGACGCCAGCGCCTTGATCAATGATGTGTCGATGGCCTTTTCGACCGGCTTGCTCGGCACATCTGTCAGCGCGGCTTAAGTAATCAGCCCCGCCAGATAGGCGCCATAGCCGTTCTTGGCAAACAATGCCGCCCGCGCCGCCAGATCATCTGCACTGATCCAACCCTGCTCAAACGCGATCTCTTCGGGACAGCCGGTCTGCAACCCCTGCCGCTCTTCCAGCGTGCGCACAAAGTTCCCGGCATCCAGCAGCGACCCATGCGTGCCCGTATCCAGCCAGGCATAGCCCCGTCCCATGGTTTCAACCTGCAGCAACCCCGCGTCCAGATACATCCCCAAAAGCGAGGTGATCTCTAACTCACCCCGTGCCGACGGGACCACATCGCGCGCCCGCTGCGGCGCACTGCCGTCCAGAAAATACAACCCCGTCACCGCATAGTTTGATGGCGCCACGGCGGGTTTCTCGATGATCTCGCGCACCGTGCCATCACTGGCAAAATCCACCACGCCATAGCGTTCCGGATCGGCCACGTGATAACCAAACACCGTGCCCCCCTGCGCCTGAACATCGGCGCGCGCCAACAGCTTGGGCAACCCATGGCCAAAAAAGATGTTATCCCCCAGAACCATCGCCGACGGCGCACCTGCCAGAAAATCCTCGGCCAGAATATAGGCCTGTGCCAACCCGTCGGGACTGGGCTGCTCAATATAGCTCAGCGAGATACCCCACTGGCTGCCATCCCCTAACGTGCGCTTGAACTGGTCGCTATCCTGCGGCGTGGTGATGATACAAATCTCGCGGATACCCGCCAGCATCAGAACCGACAGCGGGTAATAGACCATCGGTTTGTCATAAATCGGCAGCAGCTGCTTGCTGAGACCCATGGTGATCGGATACAGCCGCGTGCCACTGCCCCCGGCCAGAATAATACCTTTGCGTTTGGTCATCTCAAGTCTCTCTAAGGTCTTTTAAAATATCTGCCAGCCCGATGCGCCAATCCGGGCGCTGAATGCCAAAAACAATCTCTAATTCGGAGCAATCCAACCGCGAATTCAGCGGCCTCTGCGCCGGGGTTGGATAATCAGATGACCCAATATCGCTGACCGCACACTCCAACCCGGCTTGGGAAAATATCTCGCGGGCAAAATCCGCCCAACTGACATCCGGCCCCCCGGCAAAATGATAGACCCCGGATGTCTCGGGGGTCAGCGCCCGCGCCATACGCATACACGCCGCCGCAATATCCCGCGCCGGGGTTGGCCCGCCGATCTGATCAGCCACAATATTCAACGCATCGCGTTCGGCCCCCAGCCGCAACATGGTGCGTACAAAATTGTTGCCATGCGCCGACACCACCCAGGACGTGCGCAACACTGCTGCCACCCCCCCTGCTGCCATAATCACCTGCTCGCCCGCCAACTTGCTGCGCCCATAAGCCCCCAGAGGCGCCGTCGCAGCGCCCGGCACCCTAGGTTCTGTGCCAGAGCCATCAAACACATAATCGGTCGAGATCGACACAAACGGGGTCCCAAGCCCGGCACAGGCCACCGCCATCGCCCCCGGCGCGTCCGCATTGACCACCAGCGCCAACGCCTCGTCCTCTTCGGCCTTGTCCACAGCCGTATAAGCCGCCGCATTGATCACCGCATCCGGGCGCGCGCCCCGGATCGCCGCCGCGCAAGCCCTCGGATCAGCCAAATCCGCCGCCGCCCGATCCAGACAAATCACCCCCGGATGCAGCGCCAATTCCCGCGCCACCTGCCCGGTCTTGCCAAATACCAGAATGTTCATCCCCGCCCCCCTAGTCTTTTTCTAGCTCTAAATATCCCCACCCCCTGCCCGGCAGGCGGCTTTGCCGCCGAGAGGGGAGGCCTGAAATCTATTTTCCCCTTGGGAAAAATGGCGCCTCTGGCGGGAGTATTTAAGACAAGAAAAAATAAAGGACTCATGCCTGTACCCCCAAGCGCTGACCAACCCCGTCACGGGTCTGCAAGGCGCGCCACCAAGGTTCATTATCCAGATACCATTGCACGGTTCTCTGCAGACCTTGTTCCAGCGTCACTGAGGGGCGCCAGCCCAGCTCGTCACGGATGCGGCTGGCATCAATCGCATAGCGCGCATCATGGCCGGGGCGGTCAGTGACATAGGTGATCAGATCGTCGTAGGGAGCAGGCCCGGGGCGTTTTTCATCCAGGATGGCGCAGATCCGGCGCACCAGATCTATATTGGTCACCTCATTCTCGCCGCCAATATTATAGCTGCGCCCCACCCTGCCCTTTGTCAGCACGGTTAACAACGCATCGGCGTGATCCTCGACATAAAGCCAGTCGCGGATATTCAGCCCCTCGCCATAGATCGGGATCGGCTTGCCCGCCAGCGCATTCAGGATGACCACCGGGATCAGCTTTTCGGGAAAATGATAGGGGCCGTAATTGTTGGAACAATTGCTCAGCAGCACCGGCAACCCATAGGTCTCGCCCCAGGCGCGCACCAAGTGGTCGCTGGCTGCCTTGCTGGCAGAATAGGGGCTGCGCGGATCATAGGGCGTAGTTTCGGTGAACATCCCCGTGGGGCCGAGCGAGCCAAACACTTCATCGGTGGAGATATGGTGAAACCGAAAGCTTTCCGGTTTGCCCGCTTGCGTCCAGTAGCTGCGCGCCGCCTCCAGCAGCGTATAGGTGCCGGTGATATTGGTGTCGATAAACGTGCCGGGCCCGTCGATTGACCGGTCCACATGGGATTCGGCCGCCAGGTGCATCACCGCCTCTGGGGAGTGGGTAGCAAACACCGCCTCCAGCGCGGCGCAATCGCGGATATCAGTCTCTGTAAAGGCATAATTTGGCGAGTCAGCCACCGAGGCCACATTGTCCAGGCAGGCCGCATAGGTCAGCGCGTCCAGATTGACCACGTCATGCCCATCCGCCACCGCCTGACGCACCACAGCGGAACCAATAAATCCGGCGCCG
This sequence comes from Paracoccaceae bacterium, assembly GCA_047639325.1. Classification (GTDB taxonomy): domain Bacteria; phylum Pseudomonadota; class Alphaproteobacteria; order Rhodobacterales; family Rhodobacteraceae; genus NVQY01. The sequence goes on from JBLINN010000007.1 coordinate 24,958, forward strand.
CCGGTGATCAGAAGTTTCATCCAGCCATCCCTTCCCAGATAAACGGGCTGTCAAAATCCGCCAGCAGTGGTGCCGCGGCGTCCTTATCCGACAGCACCGCCTCCTCGCTTAACCCCCAATCAACGCCAATATCCGGGTCGTCAAACCGCACCGCCCCGTCGCAATCGGGCGCGTAATAATCGGTGCATTTATACAAGATCTCGGTATTGGGCGCGCGCGTGGCAAAGCCATGCAGGCACCCTTGGGGCACCAGCAGCTGTTTGCCATTCTCGGCGCTCAGCTCAACCCCGACCCAAGCCCCATAGGTGGGGCTGCCTTTGCGAATATCGACCGCCACGTCAAACAGCGCCCCCTGCCCGCAGCGCACCAGTTTATCCTGGGCATGCGGTGGCGCTTGAAAATGCAGGCCGCGCACGGTGTTCACGGTGGCGGACATCGAGTGATTGTCCTGCATAAAATCCAGATCGATCCCATGCTCGGCCAGCCGCGCCCGGTTCCAGCTTTCGCTAAAAAACCCACGCGCATCGCCAAAGCGTTGCGGCGTCAGGATCAGTACCCCCGGCAGCGCCGTCTGTTCAATCTGCATCGCCCTTATCTCCCGGCCCGTTTCTTCACCCAGCCTAAAAATGCCGCATCCGCATTGCGCAGACGTGGCCCGCCACTTTGGGCCCAGAACCCGCGCCACTCGGCCTCAAGCGCATAGATGTCTGCGCCCGGCATCAGCCCCCGCGCGTGCTCCAGCACGGCACCACTCAGCACCGGCGCCGCCCCCGGCGGGCTGTCCAGCACCCGACCCTTTAGCGAGAACCGGATCAGATCGCCGGGCATTTCATCCATGTCGTAATCGGGCAGGGTACAGGCGGCAATCATATCGCGCACCATCTTACGAAACACCCGCCGGGGCGACGCCGACCCGGATTTCTTCAGCAACGTGTCCACCGACACCGTCCAGCTTTCCTGCCGCCCGCAATGTTTGCGCGCCAATTCATACACCCGCCGTTCCAGCGGTTTGCGCAGGCGGAAATAATCCCGGCTCAGCGTCAGCACTGACCGCCCCAGCACCGCGCGATACAGCCAGTCCGACAGGGTGACCGACACGCTTAACATCCGCCCGCCGCGGCTTTTGCGCACGATCTCCCAGGACTCGATCAGACCAAAACCGCTGGTGACCTCGACATCGCCGGTGACAATGTTGGTGGTAATCCGGGTCCCGGCCAGCCGCTCGAACGCCTCGCGCAACCGCCGATAGGCATCGCCCGACGTTTCGCGCCCGGTTGCCAGCAGCAGATCATGCGCCTTCAGCGTCAGCACCCGGCTGACACTGCGACCCGCATTCAGCGCCGCCATCAGCTGGCTGATGCAAAAGATCAGGATGTCTTTGTCGTGGATCGTCGCCAACCCGCGCATGCTGGGGGTCACGGTGATATCATTGCCATTATGGGTGTACTGCAGGATCCGCCGATCCGGCCGTGTGGCCAGTGAAAACAGCGGATGTTCCATGCTGGCAATATCATCCTTGGGGATCGCATCAAAGACATCGCAAAGGAAAAAATCACCCTGCTTATGGTGTCCGAGCATGCCAATACCCACACCGGCGCCCGCGCCCGTTAACCTTGCACTGCTCATGGTCGGTTTCCGACTCATCTTATCGTGGTTTCAATGACGCCCACCCTAAAGTTATCCACAAGTCCCGGCAACGGGGGTTTGGATTCACCTTATCGGGGGTTCAGAGTCACTCTTTCGGGGGTTCGGAATCACCACGGCGGAAAATTTTGGCGGAAAACCATTTTATTTCAATGGCCTGTGTAATACGCTCCATCCCCGTAACTATAAGATAACACAAATATAACAGGCAAAAAAATCGCCATTGCCAGAATTTTGCGCTATATTCCCGACATCACCCATTGCATTTTCTAAAGAAACCCTACAAAAATTCAACGTTATGCGCGTTTTCCTTCCATATGCTGCCTTTTGTGCTATCCTGCCAAAAACACGGCATATTGAGCAGCTAGATGGCTAAAGACAGCGCCAAGGCAGGCACCCCCCTGCCCCCCTATTTCAACATCGATCCTGACATGGCCCTGGCCGATCTGGAAGGCCCCGCCGATACCAGCGGCTTTGCCCAGATCGCACAAGCTTGTGCGCGCGGGCGCGCCGATCTGTCCAGCCGGGGAATGAACGAAGACGGGCGCAAGACCTTGCGGCTGTTTTCCACTTGGGAGATCACCCGCTATCTGATCCCGATTGCCAGCGCCCATTTCCGCCGGGTGCTGAAAGCCAACCCAGACCTGCCGCAAGGCCAAAGCGAAACCGACGGCGGCGCTAAATGGTTCACCCTGGACGAGGTGCTGCGCCTGCGCGGCCATTTCGCCGCCGAGGGATCACGCGCCAAGGAATACGCCCCCTACCGCCCTGCTGGCCTGCCCGCGAAAATGGTCGCCGTGGCCAATTTCAAAGGCGGGGTTGGCAAGACGTCAACGGCGGCGCATCTGGCGATGTCCGCAGCCCTTGATGGCTACAAGGTGCTGGTGATTGATCTGGATTCCCAAGGCTCGATGACCTCGATCTTTGGCGGTAAGGTCGATGATGAATGGAATACCGCTTTCCCGATCCTGGCGCGCCATTACGGCGAGCATCTGCGCGCTGACAATCAGCGCCGCCTTGACCGGGGCGATGCCCCACAGCCGCTGGATGAATCTTTGACTGCCGCGCTGGATATGACCTGTACGGATGTGATTCAGCCAACCCACTGGCCCAATATCGACCTGATCGGCGCGCAGCTAAATCTTTACTGGGCCGAATTCCAGATCCCGGTCTGGCGGATGGCGGCCCGCGGCTGGAAACTGTGGGATGCGCTGGCCGACCGGCTGGCGACAGATGGCGTGCTGGATCAATATGATCTGGTGTTCATCGACACGCCCCCCGCCCTTGGCTACCTGACAATCAACGGGTTGGCGGCTGCAGATATCCTGCTGGTACCGCTGGGCGCTTCGTTCCTGGAATTCGACTCTACGGGGCGGTTTTTCGACATGCTGCATTCGACCTTTGCCAGCATTGAAGACGGCGAAAACACCGCCGCCCGCGCCTTGGGCCGGCCCGAAATGGGCTTTGAATGGGATGCGGTGCGCGCGGTGATCACCCGCTATGACGGCGCCCAACAGGGCGAGCTGGCAGCGCTGATGCAGGCCTATCTGGGCCAAACCCTGTCACCGCACCGTCAGGATTTCACCGCGCTGATCGGCCAGGCGGGCGAGCAGGTGAATGGCATCTACGAGGCCGATTACCGCGATTTCAACCGCGAGACCTATGCCAGAGGCCGCGAAACCTTTGATTCCACCTATGCGTCGTTCAAGCGGCTGTTGCTGGGCATCTGGCGTCAGGCAGAGCTGAAGGCAGAACAGGCGCGCGACGAAAAACACCCTTTATAGGGTCTGGTATAGACCCACAAAGGTACAGGAGGACGGCATATGGCCAAACGCAAACGACTGACCCCGGCCCAACCCGGCTTTCTGGGTGCCCCCCCGCAACAGCCACACCCCGAGACATCCTCGGCGGCCCCGACATCGCTGACGGCCCCGCCAATCGCCCCCCCGATCGCCCCAATCGCCCAGGTCGCCGGTGACAGCGCCATCCGCGCCGCCCTGGACGAGGTCAGCGGCGTCTTGCAGGACGCCCGCAGCCAGGGCCGGATGGTCGAGGTCCTGCCGCTGGACAGCATTGATCAGGGCTATCTGATGCGCGACCGGCTGGTGCAGGACGAAGAGGAAATGCAGGCGCTGATGGACAGTCTGTTTGCGCGCGGCCAGCAAACCCCGATCGAGGTGATCGCCCTGCCGGATCCGGACGTGCCGGGGGGAACGCGTTATGGGCTGATTTCCGGCTGGCGGCGGCTGACGGCGCTGAACCGGCTGTACAACCGGTTCGAGGATCATCAGGCTGATCAGGATCGCTTTGCCACGGTCAAGGCGCTGGTGATCAACCCGGGCAGCGCCCGTGAGGCCTATGTGGCGATGGTCGAGGAAAACGAGATCCGGGTCAATCTCAGCCTTTATGAACGCGCCCGGATTACCCTGCGCGCGATGCACGAAGAAATCTATCCTACCACCCGCGCCGCCTTGCAGGGATTGTTTGGCAGCACCACAAGGTCCAAACGGTCCAAAATAGGCACGTTTGTGGCGCTGGTCGAGGCGCTGGACAGTTCCCTGCGCCATCCCACCGCGATCCCGGAAAAGTTGGGCCTGGGGCTGGCGCGCGAGATTGCGCGCGACCATGAATTTACCAAAAACCTTAAGGTTAGACTCAGATCAAAGCCCCCCGAGACTCTCGAGGCCGAGCTAAATATTTTATCCGCCGCCGTCGCAGCTGCTGTCGAGGCAGAGGCCAAATCAGGAACTGGTGCGGGGCCCGGTGCGGGGGGGCAGCAACCGCTCCCCTACCCTCTGCGCACGCCAACGCCGCCGCCCATCACTCCGCGTCCCCGGGTCCGGTCGACAGGGCCGGAATATGCGGTGAATGAGCGGGTTACAAAACAGGTGGCGGGTGGCATTCAGCTGTCCTTTACCCGCGATCAAAACCGGATAGAGCTGACCGGCCCCGGGGTCAGCGATACCCTGCACGAGGCGTTGCAGGACTGGCTAAAGTCCCGGTCCCGGCAATAAAGGTCAGCATTACTGCCCCATTGTTTCGCGCGCGAAACAAATCTCTGGAAGCCATTGAAAACAAACGACTCTGCCTCTTCCAATTTCAGAATTTGACACTGGGTTTGACATGGCGCCGGTTTTTCGGGAGGTGTGCCCACTAAAAAGGCAAGATGCATGACTCAGGTGACGTCCCAAACCCCCTCCCCGCCCCGGCTTGTCGCTGTGGTGGTGACCTATAATCGCCTGGACAAACTGCGCCATACGCTGGCCCGGTTGCTGGCAACCCCGGTGGCGGATTTGGATGCGGTGGTGGTGGTCAATAACGCCTCGGATGATGGCACCGGGGCCTGGCTGGACGGGTTGGGCGACCCGCGCCTGGTGGTGCATCACTGCGCGCATAACAGCGGCGGGGCAGGCGGGTTCGAGACCGGGATGCGGCTGGTGGTGGACCGGATGGATCCCGACTGGGTCGTGGTGATGGATGACGACGCGCGCCCCTTGCCCGGTGCGATGGCAGCGTTTCACGCGCTGGACAAGGATCAATGGGAGGCGGTGGCGGCAGCGGTCTATTTCCCCAATGGCGAGATCTGCGAGATGAATCGCCCGTCGCGCAACCCATTCTGGCACTGGACCGAATTTCGCCGCACCCTTCTGGGCGGTGGTCGCAGTGGGTTTCACATCATGCCCGCGGATTACACCGGACCTGGTCGCGCGGTCGACGTGGCATCCTTTGTGGGGCTGTTCGTTTCACGCGCCGCCATTGCCCGAGTGGGGTTCCCGGACGGGCGGCTGTTTGTCTATGGCGAGGACGGGCTGTACACGCTGGGCCTGACGGCGGCAGGCGGGCAGATCGGGTTTGAACCCGCTGTGCAGTTCGAACATGACCTGTCGACTTTTGAGGGCCAAAGAGGCCGCTTTCGGCCCTTGTGGAAGGTCTATTATTACCACCGAAACCTGATGCTTCTCTATCATATGGCCGCTGGCTGGATGTTCTGGCCGGCGCTGCTGGTGGTGCTGCCGAAATGGCTGTCAAAGGTCCGACATCACTCTGGTGACCGGGCTGCTTATCTGCGGCTTCTAGGCCACGCGGTGCGCGACGGCTTGATCGGACGTACCGGGGTGGACCACGAGATGGTGTTGGCACTGGCTGGGGTGAAAGCGGTCGTTGATCCGGCTTCGCAGTCTACCGGTTCAGAATATCCCGGTGATAGCGCCCCAAAAGAATAAGCCCCATCGTCAGGCTGATCAGCCCGCAGGCAATAACATAGGTCGGGCTGATATATTGCGGCGCATACATCGAAAACACCCCGGTGCGCATCAACCCGGTCAGGTGGACCAGCGGGTTGAACCACAAGATATCCTGGGCAAAGGGCGGCAGCTGTTCATAGATGTAAATCACCCCCGACGCGAGGAACAGTGGCCGGGTGACGATTGACCAGATCACCTCCCAAATCGGGAACAGACCCATCAGCGCACAATTCAGGACCCCGACCCCCAGCGCCAACTGCATCGATAAGGTGATGGCCAGGATCAGCGGCGGGGTATCGAGGATGGCCCGTGTGTTGACCACCAGCAGAATACCGCTGAGCAGGATAACGGTGATCAGGATGCCGGTCAGGCTGTTCAACAGAAACCGCCCCAGCACGGCATCTATCCAGGTGACGGCGGGGTATTGCAACAACGGTTTGGAAAACAGGATGCTTTTGGACACCGTGCCCGACACGGTCTGATACAGGTTGAACGGCAGATAACCGGTTGCATAGAATAGCAAAAAGCTGGTGCCCAGCGACGGCGTGCGCATCACCAGCGAAAACCCGACACTCAGCACCAGGATAGCGGCCAGCGGTTCCAGGATG